>NZ_VMLT01000168.1:0-883 GCF_013276815.1 Streptococcus sp. 1055
TTATAACGACCAATATTTTCTTTCATATTTTCGATTAGGATTTTGAGGCTAGCCAGTGGTGTTTTCAATTCATGAGAAGCCCCTCGCAAAAATTCGACCTTCATCTTCTCCAGCTGGAGAATGGCTTCATTCTTGTCATGCAAATCTGCAATGACAGTCAAAAGATGCTGGTAAAGGCTATTGATTTGTTCCTTAAGATTACCAATCTCATCCTTGGAATCCACACGCAATCGCACTTGGGCATCCAAATCCATCATCCGACGGGTTACTCGCTTGATTTCCAAAATCGGGGCAACGATAGTCCGAGCATATATGTAGGCTACCAAGAGGGAAATCAGAAAGGAGGCCAGCAAGGTATAGGGAAGAAACTGGAGACTGATTTGCTCTGCTTCCTTTTGCAAATCCATGGAAGCTAGAAATTGCAGGGTCATGGTACCACCGTCTTGCGTTGTCACCTCGCGCTCCTCGATAAAGAGGGAAGTTGTCTGGCGGTCTGTGTCCAGAGGAAGACCGTCCTTGACTTCTAACTTGTCCTCGGTCATCTCACCTTTGACGGTCCCCTTGATATCACTAGTCTGGGAATACAAGTCTAACACTTGCTCGATACTCTGCCTATCTTTCCCTTCTAGGGACTGGGCAATGGCTGTTGCCTTTTGACCAATGGTTTCCTGACGATGACTCAGATAAGTCGAAGGAAAAAGAAAATAAATAGCTAAATGAAGGCAGATAACCAGAACACTAAATATCGAGAAGGTATAGATAAATATCTTTGCAAATAAACCTGTTCGTTTCATTTTCGCTCCAATTTATAACCAACATTGCGCACAGTGAGGATACAATCCAAGTCTAGCTTTTTCCGCAATTCCTTGATATAAACATCAAT
>NZ_VMLT01000169.1:0-1590 GCF_013276815.1 Streptococcus sp. 1055
CAGATGACACAAAGTCTGGTTAAGGATTATGCCTTGCTCGCCAAGGAAAGAGAGCTCCAGATTGACAATAGTTTGACCCATCAGCAGGCTTATCTAAACCCATCAGTTATGAAGTTGATTCTTTCTAATCTCATCAGCAATGCCATCAAGCACTCTGTTCCAGGTGGCTTGGTTGGCATTGGAGAAAGAGAAGGGGAACTCTTTATCGAGAATAGCTGTAGCTCAGAAGAACAAGAAAAACTAGCCCAGTCTTTTTCTGATAATGCTAGTCGCAAGCCCAAAGGGCCTGGGATGGGACTCTTTGTGGTCAAGAGTCTATTGGAACATGAAAAATTAGCTTATCATTTCGAGATGGAGGAGAATCGTTTAACCTTCTTCATAGCTTTTCCAAAAGTCGCCCAAGACTAGAGATAGAAAGGGTTTACATGGATGAAGCTAGAAGAAATTAAATCGAAACTACGGGAAAAACTAGATTTTTTTGTCAAAAAGTGATAAAATGAACAATGTAAATGGGGTGACCCATAAAAATATACAGGAGGCCTGATAAAATGGCAATCGTTTCAGCAGAAAAATTTGTCCAAGCAGCTCGTGACAACGGTTATGCAGTTGGTGGATTTAACACAAACAACCTTGAGTGGACTCAAGCTATCTTGCGCGCAGCAGAAGCTAAAAAAGCTCCAGTTTTGATCCAAACTTCAATGGGTGCTGCTAAATACATGGGTGGTTACAAAGTTGCTCGCAACTTGATCGCTAACCTTGTTGAATCAATGGGTATCACTGTACCAGTAGCTATCCACCTTGACCACGGCCACTACGAAGATGCACTTGAGTGTATCGAAGTTGGTTACACTTCAATCATGTTTGACGGTTCACACCTTCCAGTTGAAGAAAACCTTAAATTGGCTAAAGAAGTTGTTGAAAAAGCACACGCTAAAGGTATCTCAGTAGAAGCTGAAGTTGGTACTATCGGTGGTGAAGAAGACGGAATCATCGGTAAAGGTGAATTGGCTCCAATCGAAGACGCTAAAGCAATGGTTGAAACTGGTATCGACTTCTTGGCAGCTGGTATCGGTAACATCCACGGTCCTTACCCAGCAAACTGGGAAGGTCTTGACCTTGACCACTTGCAAAAATTGACAGAAGCTCTTCCAGGATTCCCAATCGTATTGCACGGTGGTTCAGGTATTCCTGATGAGCAAATCCAAGCAGCTATCAAACTTGGTGTTGCCAAAGTTAACGTTAACACTGAATGCCAAATCGCATTCGCTAACGCAACTCGTAAATTTGCTCGTGACTACGAAGCAAACGAAGCAGAATACGATAAGAAAAAACTCTTCGACCCACGTAAATTCTTGGCTGACGGTGTAAAAGCTATCCAAGCATCGGTTGAAGAACGTATCGACGTATTCGGTTCAGAAGGTAAAGCATAATCTAGCTGAATAATACAGATAAAACCTGCCTGTGAGGGTGGGTTTTTTGATTTCAAGCTACTCGTTTTAGTATAGTAAACTGAATCTAGACTAGCACAATGCTGCTTCTATAGCGTTTTGAAACTAGAACAGGACAATATAACTGCTAAAATATTTCTAT
>NZ_VMLT01000170.1:0-2162 GCF_013276815.1 Streptococcus sp. 1055
ACTGTGTTTTGAGCAACCTATGGCTAACTTCCTATGTTTGCTTTTTGATTTTTATTGAGTATAAAACACCATAAAAAAATGAACTTGGAATTTTCAAGTTCATTTTTTCTTATAGTCTATTTCCGACATTAATACGGTTAATGGCACGTTGCAGTGCAATCTTCGCACGACGTTCTTGGTCAATCAAGTGTTTGTCTTGTGCTTCTTCAATTGCACGTTCTGCACGAAGTTTGGCACGTTCTGCACGACTGATATCGATATCACGAGCACGTTCTGCAGAGTCAGCGACGATTGTGATCATATCATTGGCAATTTCAATAACACCGCCGTTTACTGCAATCCAGTTCACGTGATCTTCATCATCAATACGTTTTACCTTTACTTCATCAACTGCTAAAACCGCAATCATATTTTCATGTCGTGGCAAGATCCCCATCTCACCATCCAGAGTTCGAACCGATACATAGCTGGCATGGTGATCATAGACGAGACCATCTGGTGTCACGATCTGGACAGTTAACTGAGCCATAGATCACCTCTTAAAATCCCATTTTTTCAGCTTTTGCAATCACATCTTCGATAGAACCTACACCACGGAAGGCATCTTCTGGCAAGTGGTCGTATTTACCATCAAGGATTTCCTTAAAGCCACGTACCGTTTCAGTAACTGGAACATAAGAACCTGGCTGGCCAGTAAATTGTTCCGCAACGTTGAAGTTTTGTGACAAGAAGAACTGGATACGACGGGCACGAGCCACCAAGGTCTTTTCTTCATCAGAAAGCTCATCCATACCAAGGATAGCAATGATATCTTGCAATTCATGGTAACGTTGAAGGACACGTTTTACTTCTGCAGCAACTGCATAGTGCTCTTCTCCAACGATTTCAGGTGCCAAGGCACGTGAACTTGAAGCAAGTGGGTCAACGGCTGGGTAGATACCCAATTGTACCAACTTACGTTCCAAGTTTGTTGTTGAATCCAAGTGAGCGAAGGCTGTTGCTGGCGCTGGGTCAGTATAGTCATCCGCTGGCACATAGATAGCCTGGATAGAGGTTACAGACCCCTTCTTAGTTGATGTAATACGCTCTTGCAATTGACCCATTTCCGTAGCAAGGGTTGGTTGGTAACCAACGGCTGATGGCATACGACCCAAAAGGGCAGATACTTCTGAACCAGCCTGAGTGAAACGGAAGATATTATCAATAAAGAGAAGCACGTCTTGGCCTTCTACATCACGGAAGTATTCAGCGATTGTCAAACCAGTAAGGGCAACACGCATACGTGCTCCTGGTGGCTCATTCATCTGACCAAAGACCATGGCTGTTTTCTCAATAACGCCTGATTCTTTCATTTCCCAGTAAAGGTCATTCCCCTCACGAGTACGTTCCCCAACACCGGTAAATACTGAAATACCACCGTGTTCTTGGGCAATGTTGTGAATCAATTCTTGGATTAAGACGGTTTTACCAACTCCGGCACCACCGAAGAGTCCAACTTTACCACCTTTAAGGTAAGGGGCAAGAAGGTCGATAACCTTGATCCCTGTTTCAAGGATTTCAGAAGAGGTAGACAATTCATCAAAAGTTGGAGCTTTTTTATGAATTGGCTGACGCTCTGCATCTTCTGTAAAAGGAGCTTCCAAGTCAATGGTATCTCCCAAAACGTTGAAGACACGTCCCAAAGTTTCTTTACCTACTGGTACAGAGATTGGACGACCTGTGTCCAATACTTCCATTCCACGAGTCAAACCATCTGTTGATTCCATGGCGATAGTACGAACCATACCATCTCCCAACTCTAAGGCTACTTCAAGGACGATTTTTGTTTTTCTTTCGTCATTTTTGTAGACGACAAGTGCATTGTTAATCTCAGGAAGTTTTTCCCCTGCTGCAAACAAGACGTCTACAACGGGACCGATAACCTGAGCAATTTTACCTGAACTCATCTCCTTCTCCTATTCTATATAAGATACTGTCGGTTCCTAGTTCAACTAGGTCCTAATACTCTTCGAAAATCTCTTCAAACCACGTCAGCTCTATCTGCAACCTCAAAACAGTGTTTTGAGCTGACTTCGTCAGTTCTATCCACAACCTCAAAACACTGTTTTGAGCAGCCTGCGGCTAGCTTCCTAGTTTGCTCTTTGATTTTCATTGAGTATAAA
>NZ_VMLT01000171.1:0-5401 GCF_013276815.1 Streptococcus sp. 1055
CTGCTGACAGCCTTCACCTAGGCCACCTTGTCGCAATCTTGACAAGTCGTCGCTTGCAACTAGCAGGTCACAAACCTTATGCGCTCGTTGGCGGTGCTACAGGTCTCATCGGAGATCCGTCCTTCAAAGATGCTGAGCGTAGTCTCCAAACAAAAGACACAGTAGATGGCTGGGTCAAGTCTATCCAAGGACAACTTTCTCGTTTTCTTGACTTTGAAAATGGCGAAAATAAAGCTGTCATGGTCAACAACTACGACTGGTTTGGCAGCATCAGCTTCATTGACTTCCTCCGTGACATTGGAAAATACTTCACGGTCAACTACATGATGAGTAAGGAATCTGTTAAAAAACGGATTGAAACAGGGATTTCTTACACTGAGTTTGCTTACCAAATCATGCAAGGTTACGACTTCTTCGTCCTTAACCAAGACCACAATGTCACTCTTCAAATCGGTGGTTCTGACCAGTGGGGAAATATGACAGCTGGTACTGAATTACTTCGTCGTAAGGCGGACAAGACTGGTCACGTTATCACAGTTCCGCTTATCACAGATGCTACTGGTAAGAAGTTTGGTAAATCAGAAGGAAACGCAGTCTGGCTCAATCCTGAAAAGACTTCTCCATACGAAATGTACCAATTCTGGATGAATGTGATGGACGCTGACGCTGTTCGCTTCTTGAAAATCTTTACTTTCTTATCCCTTGAAGAGATTGAAGACATCCGTAAACAATTTGAAGCTGCTCCACACGAACGCTTGGCTCAAAAAGTCTTGGCTCGTGAAGTTGTTACACTTGTTCACGGAGAAGAAGCCTACAAAGAAGCCCTCAACATCACTGAGCAACTCTTTGCAGGAAACATCAAAAATCTTTCTGTCAAAGAGCTCAAACAAGGACTTCGTGGAGTACCAAACTACCAAGTTCAAGCAGATGAAAATCACAATATCGTGGAACTGCTCGTCTCATCTGGTGTGGTTAACTCAAAACGCCAAGCCCGTGAAGACGTCCAAAACGGAGCTATCTACGTAAATGGCGACCGCATCCAAGACCTTGACTATGTCTTGAGCGACGCAGATAAGTTAGAGAATGAACTGACTGTTATCCGTCGTGGGAAGAAAAAATACTTCGTATTGACTTACTAAACTATTCAACCTTTATCTATAAAAAAAAGGAGTTAGCCTCGAGAAAGGTAACTCCTTTTTGCTGTTAATAACTCTCATCTATCTATTTTTAATAGACAGGCTACGCAGGACTATGCGTAAGGTTGTTAGATTATGTAAGATAGAGAGATTTGAAGGACTGAGCCAATTAAACAAGCCAAAGCCAATCAAACTACTATTTACGACAACGGTATCTTGAATATTCTTCTTGATGAGTGTTTGCAAAGATGATGATAGCCAATCCAACTCTTGGAAGAAATCCAAACGATTATCTAACAATAAAATATCGCTCATCTGCTTAGAAATATCTGCACTCTCATTCATCACCACACCGATATCTGATAGGGTTAGAGCCGCTGAGTCATTCAATCCATCTCCAACCATCAAAATAGTGTGACCTGCTTTCTGCAGTTCCTCTACTAACTCAAATTTCCCATCAGGTTTCAAGTCTGTATAGACCTGATCAAAGGGCAAATCTTTGACTAATTCCTCTGTTCTAACCAGGGTGTCCCCTGTTGCCAGAATCAATTTTTTCCCTTGTGCCTTAAGTTTCTCCAAGGCTGCTTTTGCTTCTTTTCTCAAAGGAGTATGAATGCAGAACATTCCAATCAATTCATTCTGATAAGCCAAGAATAAGAGATTGTAGTGACTCTTGTACTCTTCAATTAAAGCATTTTGCTCCGAACTGATATGAATTTGCTCATCCTGCATTAAGACATAATTCCCAATAAGAACTGGTTGCCCATCTATATGGGATTTGATTCCCTTACTTGCGATATATTGGAGTTTCCCATGCATTTCCTCATGTTCAATTCCTTCTATCTCAGCTTGCTTGACAATGGCATTAGCGATAGGATGATAGATGTGTTCCTCAAGACAGGCACTGATTCTGAGAATATCTTCCTCACTATAGTCCCCAAAAGGTAACACCTTTTCAACTATAGGATAGCTAGTTGTGATTGTTCCCGTCTTATCAAACAAGAAAGTATCAACTTCCAGATATTTCTCCAGAACATCCCCATCCTTAATCACCATTTCACGATTCAACCCCTCCTTGATAGCTGTCAAATAAGCTACAGGAGTAGAGATTTTCAAAGCGCAGGAGAAATCGACCAATAGAAAAGAAATAGCCTTAGAAAAAGAACCTGTTAATAGGTAAGTCAGCCCAGCCCCCAAGAAATTATATTTGACGACCTTGTCCGCCATCTTGATGAAATAGCGTTGTTTCGTTTTCTTGTTTTCTTCATCAACTCAATCAGCTGTAAAATCCGGCTGTTCATCTGATTATCGGTTACACGAATGCGTAACTCTCCAGTTTCTAAAACTGTATTTGCACAAACCAAATCAGACTCTCTTTTTTCAACTGGAAAACTCTCTCCCGTCAAGGAACTTTCGTTGACCATACCTAAACCTGAAACTACTTGTCCATCAAACAGAATTTCATTTCCTTGAGATAGGACCAAGATATCTCCTATTTGAACATCGGAACTCTTGATACTAACAACCGTATCGCCCTGTACTAGGAATACATCGCTCTCTTTTGCAAGAAGACTCTGTTCTAAATCTGTTGCAGTTTTTTTCAAGGACCATTGATCTAAATGATTCCCCAAATCAAGCATAAACATGATATTACTTGCCGTCTTGGATTGATTCATAAACAAGGACAATAAAATAGCCGAACAGTCCAAGACCTCCATCGTTAGTTCCTTACGCGCTAGGGTTTGATAGGCTTCTCTAACATAACCCAAAGCCTGATAACAAGTCCATATATAGCGAATAGGATACGGCACAAAACTACGAAAAAGTATACGCTTAATCGCTGCACCTGAAACAATAGAATAAGCACTCTCTTCTCTACGAATGGGAAGAGTCATCAACTCAGAAACTTTCCCTTTATCAATTCTTTTTAAAAAGGCTTCTGCATTGTCTAATACAGAGAAGCCTTCTTTTATGCGTAGAGTAAAGTGCTGTTGATCCATGTAAAACTGGATAGACTCAATCCCCTTTTCATCTCTCACCAAGGAACGAAGATAGTCTTGAATATCCAAGGTGAGTGAAAAAGAAGATGATAGTCGGATATGTTGGTATCCTCTATGTAGCACTTTAAAAGACATATTATTCCCCTATAAGGCTATCTAATTGCTCTTCTTTTTTCTCTTGCTCATACAAATATTTGGCATCTTGCAAGACATCGTCTCCATGTTGCTTCACAACAGAAACAGATGCATCTAGCCCGTCTTTCAACTTGTAAGCCTTAGCCAAAGCTTTAGAATAACCTTTTTTAGCTTCCTTACTTGCCAAGATTTTCAAACCAAGGGTACCAAATGCGACACCACCCAAAAAGAGTGATGATTTTTTCGCAACTTTTGCAACGGTTAATACTTCTTTTAACATACTTATTTCCTCCTTATCATTATTATATAGCATTTTGGATATAAAAGCAATTTAATTTTGGTACTTTGAAAAGTAATGATACTACTATTTAATCCTATTACAAATCATCCTAAAGTTGCTTTCACTGGTCTCTTTTGATACACTTAAACTATGAATACAAACCTCAAACCTAAACTCCAGCGTTTTGCTTCTGCGACTGCCTTTTCCTGTCCTATTTGTCAAGAAAATCTGACTCTGCTAGAAACTAGTTTCAAGTGCTACAACCGTCATTCTTTTGACTTGGCGAAATTTGGCTATGTCAATCTGGCACCTCAAATCAAGCAATCTGCCAACTACGACAAGGAAAACTTTCAAAATCGCCAACAAATCCTAGAAGCCGGCTTTTACCAAGCTATTTTAGATACTGTATCTGACTTGCTTGCAAGCTCAAAAACTACCACAACAATTTTGGATATCGGTTGTGGTGAAGGATTCTACTCTCGAAAACTCCAAGAAAGGCATCCTGAAAAAACCTTCTATGCCTTTGACATCTCCAAAGATTCAGTCCAAATCGCTGCCAAGAGCGAACCCAACTGGGCAGTCAATTGGTTCGTTGGCGACTTGGCTCGTCTTCCTATAAAAGACACCAGCATGGATATCCTACTAGATATCTTTTCACCTGCCAACTATGGAGAATTTCGTCGCGTTTTATCCAAAGACGGTATCTTGATCAAGGTTATCCCAACTGAAAATCACCTCAAGGAAATCCGTCAGAAGGTACAAGACCAGCTGACAAACAAGGACTATTCCAACCAAAATATCAAAAATCATTTCCAAGAACACTTTACCATCCTATCTAACCAAACTGCCTCTCTGACTAAGACTATCACAGTAGAACAACTCCAAGCCCTACTCAGTATGACTCCTCTCCTCTTTCACGTTGACCAGAGCAAGATTGACTGGAGCCAACTGACAGAGATTACTATTGAGGCTGAGATTCTGGTTGGGAAAGCATTCTAAACTAGACTTCCCAAAGGTATAAAACTTACCGAAAATCTTCAATATTACAAAAACGCATAAGAACAGGTGGTCAAAACCTTAATCTTATGCGTTTTGTTATGCAAAAATCACTGGAGTTTCTATACACATTAAGTGGAAATAGTTGAAATCAGTTCTTTTAATAACCATTGAATACCATATAGTACATTTACCCCAAATATGATATAGGCCGTATAAATCAAGTATTTCGATTTCTCCCGTCTCAAAGAATAGATCTTGTACAAGATAAACAAATTTAAAATAATAAATAATAGAGACAAAATCTTCCTCCAAAAATCAATCCTAAAGGTACACAGCTAAGCATATCCCTAAACTTTATTTTCGATTCGAGATAACAAACTTATCAATAAATAGCAAGTGATATAATGCAAGTGTAATTCCAAATAAGCACCCATGATAAGAGATTTCTTGATGGGTAAGGGGGAAAAGAGTATCATTACCCGCCAAGAGGCAGGTCAAAATAACAAATAAAATCCAAAATAAATCCGTCCATTTATATTTTGAAAAATATTTTTTCCACATAAAAACACCTTCTTTCCTACAATTATATTATAATACTTTATGTAAGCGAATACAAGAGATATGAGGTAATCAACTACGAAGAAGCATGAGGTTGAAGACAGTAAAAATCAGCATTTAAAGCCTTCACTGTATCTATAATTTCCCTATTTTTAGACAGGATTGACTAAAATCCACAACATTTAAAAAAGCGAATTTCAATCGAAACTCGCTTGTTTACAAAATATATTCGTATAAATTTGTATCTTATACTCAATGAAAATCAAAGAGTAAACTAGGAAGCTAGCCGCAGG
>NZ_VMLT01000172.1:0-1002 GCF_013276815.1 Streptococcus sp. 1055
TGATTATGGCTCTTATTATCTGAATAACATTAAAATTGAAATAGATTTTCCAAGAAGATCAACTTGGTTGCTAGCTCCTTTAGAAAAAATTGTAACAACTATTTCAGCTAAGCCTTATCAAATAAAACAGTCTGAAATTGTAAAAGAGGGCAAGATTCCAGTAGTTAGTCAATCTAAAATATTAGTTGAAGGATTTTCTAATAATTTTTCTAAGATTCTAGACTATAAAACAAACGTTGTAATATTTGGTGACCATACAAGAAATCTTAAGATTATAGACTTCCCTTTTGTTGTTGGTGCAGACGGAGTAAAAATTCTGTCTCCAATTTGCTTATCTGCAAAATTTTTAAAATACCACTTAGACTATACGCTATTATTTGTTAGGAACAGGGGCTATGCTCGACATTATTCGTATCTAAAATCTAAAATAATAGGTATTCCTTCAGTTTTAGAACAAAAGAGAATTGTCGCTAAAATTGATTTACTTTTTCAAAAAGTTTCTCAGCTTTAGTAATTATTAATTTTTGTGTACGTATACCTGGAAAATTAATTATAGTTTGAGAAAATCTAGTTTTGTTTAATATAGGAATAGTGGTAGATGATGTATTGTTCTTGAATTGTTTTTGCATAAAATCAGACTGTATAGCTAAAAGTAAAAATTTTGAGTTGACAAAATTAAATACTTCTATGCCATGCATTTGTTGATTGAACGCTCCATCAACACGAACAATCCCAGCAATTCCAATATTTCCAATACCATTTATTAAAATAGAACCTGCTTTTATTTTTCTGGATTTTGTATTTCCTAGAACCGATAAATATTCAGTTGCATTGTATAGTTCTCCTTGTAATAAATCAGCAGGTTTATAGAATGGTATTTCGCCGCCGTAGTTTTCAGGGCTATTTTTAGATGGCGTGTTACCAGTACTAATTATTCCTATATAATTTAATGTTGTCTGTACCCAATTCATAGGTATCTTCCCATAATAAGAGCCATAATCA
>NZ_VMLT01000173.1:0-1009 GCF_013276815.1 Streptococcus sp. 1055
AAACTAACTGAGGATAAATCGAAGTTAGATGAAGCTGTAAGTACAGAAGGTAAGACACCAGAAAGTATTCAAGCATACGAAGCCGCTAAGAAAGAAGCAGAAGCAGATGTTGCAACAGCGAAGGAAGCAGCCAAAGCAGTATTAGCTAAAGGTGACAATGCGACAGCAGCTGAAATTCAAGAAGCGCAAGAAAAAGTAACAGAAGCGCAAGGTAAGTTAGACAAAGCGAAAGAGCAGTTAGTCGACAAAGCAGACCAGATAGCTCTAACGCAAGCGAATAACGACTTAGCAAGCGAAGTAGCAAGTCAACCAACTACAGATGACAAGCCACAAAGCAAAGTTGACGCATATACTAAAGCAAAAGAAGCGGCGGATAAAGCAGTGGAAGCAGCGAAAAAAGTAATAGCGGACGACAATGCGACACCAGAAGCTGTACAAGCAGAGCTAGCGAAAGTAAACGCAGCCAAAGCAGCCTTGAAAGCGGCAGAAGATGCCGTAACAACCGCAGCGACAACTACAGCGAAAAATAAACTAACTGAGGATAAAGCGAAGTTAGATGAAGCTGTAAGTACAGAAGGTAAGACACCAGAAAGTATTCAAGCATACGAAGCCGCTAAGAAAGAAGCAGAAGCAGATGTTGCAACAGCGAAGGAAGCAGCCAAAGCAGTATTAGCTAAAGGTGACAATGCGACAGCAGCTGAAGTTCAAGAAGCGCAAGAAAAAGTAACAGAAGCGCAAGGTAAGTTAGACAAAGCGAAAGAGCAGTTAGTCGACAAAGCAGACAAGACAGCTCTGGTAGTAACGCCAGTAGCAGACCCAGCGCATTTAACAGAAGCCGAAAAAGCCAAAGTTAAAGAAGCCGTTTCGAAAGCTAACCCAACAGCCACCAACGTAGTTGTAAAAGACAATGGAGACGTAACTGTCACATTACCAGATGGAACAACTAAAGAAATTCCATCGACAGAAACCGTAGAGAAATCTAAGGTAGAGGTAACGCCAGTAGCAGACC
>NZ_VMLT01000174.1:0-613 GCF_013276815.1 Streptococcus sp. 1055
CGCTTTTTTAAAACTAAATAACTATATAATAAAAAATAAGGGGACACGAAATGGACACCAAAGCTAAAAAGTTCACACTTGCAACGATTTCAGCTCTATCACTTCTTGGGGTAGGAATTGTTACATCACAATCAGTAGCCACTAATGATAGGCTGGCTTCCACTCAAGCAATCAATGGTCAATCCTACAATATCTTAAACTCTTAGGTCACTAGTACTTCTTCTGGTACTACTCTAGTTGGGATTGAAGGGACTTTCTTAACGCCATATAAACAGGCTATCTTAGACCGTATCAATGCCATTCGAAAAGAAACAACAGACGAAGGTCTAGTTACTAGCTATGTTCCTATCAAATGGTCAACTGCACTAGAAAAAACAACCTTCATTCGTGCAGCAGAAGCTTCGATCACCATTAATCACACACGCTTGTCTAGTAAGGACATTTGGAGCGCCTGGTCTTCAGGAAATTTCTCACCAGCAGAAAACTTAGCTTGGAACTATGACGGATTTATGACAGCTATTAATCAATGGTATGAGGAAAAAGCCGATTATGTTAATACTAAACTAAAATCAAAAAGCATTATATAATAGTAATATGAAATCAACTAAAGAAG
>NZ_VMLT01000175.1:0-1493 GCF_013276815.1 Streptococcus sp. 1055
AGTGATAAAGTCGGGAGTTAGAAATAGCCTTTTCAAGCAAAATCCTAAAGACAAACATCAGTTTTGGTGCTTGTCTTTTTAAATCACTCGGCTATCGAAAACTGAGAAATGATTTGTTTTGTGCTAAAATAGATTGAAACGAATACTCAATAAAAATCAAAGAGTAACTGGGAAGTCAGCTCAAAATACTGTTTTGAGGTTGCAGATGGACGCTGACGTGCTTTGAAGAGATTTTCGAAGAGTATAAAGATCCTCTCTTTTACTATAGTTAAGGAGATGTAAAGATAAGTGATAAGGAAGAGACTATGTACGACTATCTAATCGTTGGTGCTGGTTTGTCGGGAGCAATTTTTGCTTATGAGGCGACTAAGCGTGGAAAAAAAGTAAAAGTTATTGATAAACGTGACCACATTGGTGGAAATATCTACTGTGAGAATGTAGAAGGGGTTAATGTTCATAAATATGGTGCCCATATCTTTCATACTTCTAATAAAAAAGTTTGGGACTATGTCAATCAATTCGCTGAGTTTAACAATTATATCAACTCGCCTCTAGCTAATTACAAGGGTAGCCTTTATAATCTACCTTTCAATATGAATACTTTCTATGCTATGTGGGGTACAAAAACTCCTCAAGAAGTGAAAGATAAGATTGCTGATCAAACGGCTCATATGAAGGACGTTGAACCTAAAAACTTGGAAGAACAGGCTATCAAGTTGATTGGTCCAGATATTTATGAAAAATTGATTAAAGGATATACTGAAAAGCAATGGGGACGTTCTGCTACTGACCTTCCACCGTTTATTATTAAACGTCTACCAGTTCGTTTGACCTTTGATAATAATTATTTCAATGACCGTTACCAAGGAATTCCAATTGGTGGGTATAATGTCATTATCGAAAATATGCTCAAGGATGTGGAAGTAGAACTTGGTCTTGACTTTTTTGCCAATCGTCAAGAATTAGAAGCTTCTGCTGAAAAAGTTGTCTTTACAGGGATGATTGACCAATACTTTGATTATAAACATGGTGAGTTAGAATACCGTAGTCTTCGTTTTGAGCATGAAGTTTTTGATGAAGAAAACTATCAAGGAAATGCTGTAGTGAACTACACAGAGCGAGAAATTCCTTATACTCGCATTATTGAGCATAAACATTTTGAGTATGGTACACAAGCTAAAACGGTTATTACTCGAGAATACCCAGCTGATTGGAAACGTGGAGATGAGCCTTATTATCCAATCAATGATGAGAGAAACAATGCTATATTTTCCAAATATCAGGAAGAAGCGGCAACAAATGACAAGGTTATTTTCTGTGGTCGTTTAGCAGATTATAAATACTACGACATGCATGTGGTCATCGAACGGGCTTTGGAAGTGGTCGAGGAAGAGTTGGGACAATAATGCAAGGATTCCGTTATTTTAGAATCTTTGCTACTTAAGATTTTTATACTAAACTAAAATAAAAAAGTATTATATAATAGTAATATG
>NZ_VMLT01000018.1:0-19394 GCF_013276815.1 Streptococcus sp. 1055
TTCGTTATTGGGCGGTTACTACTATACTTCGTTATTGGGCGGTTACGAAGCAGGTGAAAAACTTCCTTCCAAATAAAAAGGAATTAAGCAACCAAACGCTACTTAATTCCTTCACTGAAATTATTTCATCACCTCTATAAAATAAAGTAGACTTTAAATTTTGAAAGACTTTATTATCTAATCAATGTGATCAATATTTGTCAATACTAACCCTTTCAATCAATTCATTAGTTATCAAAACTAAGTCCATTACTAAATCCAAAAAGAGTACCAATAGTAAAGTAAACTAAATAATTGAATTATTGAGTTATAAATGGCTATTTTCACAAAACTGTCTCATCACCACACTATCTCATCTCAGTACACAAACCATTTTTCTATAGCTTTTGTCCTAATCTTGATCTTTTTTCTTCAATCCAAGAAATGCACCTAAGGTAAACATTATTCCGGCAACCAATGACGTGAAGACTTCGCTAACTGTTCCGGTTTTTGGCAACCTATCATTGTTAGTAGTTGATTTACTATCAATATTGGTATCTTTATTAGCTATGTTCTCTGGTTCATTAAGATAAACTTCCTTCTCATTTTCAAAGTTTTTATCATTTTTATCAGGAACTGGAGCTGTAACATCCTTAGTTGAATCAGATCTTTGACTTTCATCTAATTGACTATAATTTACTTGTACAGGAACTGTAGTTTTGACATCTTTAGTTGAATCAAATTTGTGTGAATGATCTTCTCTTTGTAAATCCTCTTTTCTGTGACTTTCATCTAATTGATTATGATTTGCTTGCACCTTATCTTTCTTTTTGGATACATCAAAAGTAGGTTTATTTTCCTCCTCCTTTTTCTCCTCTATTTTCTTGAATACAGGTTTTATAAGGGTATCTTTTGATAGATTAATAACATAGCCAGCGTCTTTTTTACCTTCGAAACCAGCAATTTCCCAACCATCAAATTGATAGCCTTTTTCTAATTCACCCTTATAGACAGGTAAAATAAAATCTTCTTCCGGCACTATCTGAGAACTCATTTCTTTTCCATTTTGAATGGTCACAGTCACCCTATGAGGTTTTAATTCGCTCATTTCTCCCGTATCTTTATTTAAAATAAATTCTTTTACGGTTGTATTTCTTGCGAAATCTTTTACAAGAATCTTAATATTTAGTGTCTTATCTGTTAGTTGTTTAATATCATCAAATGATGTATATTCTTTTCCATTTACATAAATATGTTGTTCTTGAATCTCACCATCGAATCCATTATTTCTTTTATCATTGATGTTAAAGACTACAGATTTTCCATCAGCATATTCGATACTAGTATTTCCCTTAGGATCAATGTTTACTTCGGGTTTAACATTATCATATAAAAACTGATAGTGGACTCCAACTGCTTTCGCATTCAAATCGCTATAGCCAGTTTGAAGATAAACATTTCCATCCATATCTGTTACCTTATCTGGAAATCCGTTTGCTTTATAGTCTTTCATTCCCCAGTCCATGATGTCACCGTCTTTAACATTAAGCTTAACGTTAAAATCTCTAGTGTTATCAATATGTAAATCTCCGTAGATTAAATAATTATCTACAACCGATTCATTAACTCTCAATTCCCAGTTAAAACCACCCTTATCAGAAATCTTACCTCTTAAATAAAATTCTGGATTTCGTACATAAATTTTATTAGATTTAGATGGATTAAAGTAGTTCTTATCCATTGAAAGGTTTACTGGTTTGGTATCAATAAATAACATGGAGCCATCTTCTTTTATAGCTTCTACATTAGAATATTCCTCCCCATGATACTCTTTATTATCTTTACCAAATAATACAAGTTTAGAGGAATCTGTCACAAGATTTCCATCTTTATCGATTGCTTCCCCTTTATCATTCATGTTAAAGGTAAACACTTGATATCTTACAATGTTAAAGCCGTCCAAAGCCGACATTAATACTGATTGAGTGCTTCTTCCATCTTTAACATTTCTACTATCAGCATAAATTGTTGTTTCTGAAAGGACTCTTAGATTAGGATTGGTCTTTTGTATTTTTGCTATATCTTCCTTGCTATAAACTCCATTCCCTGCTAACATATCCGTTTTTCCAGGATTATAGGTAGTCACTTTTAGTGCATAGCCTTTTCTTAGAATGATGTTATCCTTTAACAGATATTGTTGTTTTTCTGAATCAGAATAGATTTTACCAGATTCCATTTCAGTTAAATTGTTTGGTTTGTTCTTTGAAAGATCTCCTTCTCCTAATTCGATTACATTCCCATAACTTGATGCATAGGGATATTCTGTTTTAGTTTCCTTATTTTTTTCAGGCATTCTAATTTTAGTTTTAGCTTTTGTTTCACCCTTATCTTTTACAAGGATATTCATATCACCCGTAAAGGATAGACCATCGACTACATCATTTGTGTTTGCAAATAAGTCAAAGGTTAGAGTTTTAGTTTGTGGGTCGTATTTACTTGCCTTAATTTCTATTAATTTGAAGTCATTGCCATAGTAAGCCTTAGCATTTTTGGATACATTACTTACTTTTCCAAGAATTTCAAAATGTCCATCCTTTGATGGGCTTAATACTCCACCAAGTTTTGATTTAACATCATCAAGTTTCTCAGTTTCATATTCTAGAGCACTCTTATCTTCATAGGCAGTTATATTTCCTTCATCGTCATATTGATAATCAAGCTCTACTGTTCTTTTTCCACCAGTTACAAAGTCATATTCTTCCCTATATTTCTTTTTAATGAGTTTCTTTAGGTCTTTATTTTCAAAGTCTCTAATTGTTGAAATAGTTTTATTTATTTCAAGGCTAGCTTCTCCCTCAACTGAACTTTCTTCAGCTGGTTTTGAATCTTCATCCTTAGCTTGATTATTATTGGTATTTTCCTCTGGGCTCTTTGCATTTTTGAGTTTTTCTTCAGAAATTTCACCTAGTTTTTCATATTTAGAAGCATCTTTGTCAGGATCTACTAGGTAATAAGAAATCATTCCTTTTTCATCAGCTTGGTCATCAAATTTAATTCTATGGATTTTGGTGAAGTTGCTTGCACCATCTAGGGCGATTACTTCGATGATTTTTCCTCTTAAATCTCCTGCTCCGCTAATTTCGTAGATAGTATTTCCATCTTTATCAAGCTTCCTATTTCTTCCCTCACCCTCTCCGGCGTACGTTACATCAAGACTTTTCTCAACATCTCCATACTTATCGACAAGAGCTGCACCTGCGTACCATACTTCGTTGGCTACTTCTTCAAATTTCTCAGGATGTTCTTTTTGGTCTCTAGCAAACAAGGTTTCGTGTTTGTACTCATCCTTTACCTTGTGGTAGGTATCTTTTGCGATCAATTTAATTTTATCTGGATTAGAAAAATCAATTGAAATAATTTTTGGAGCTGTATTATCAATTTTTACTGGTATATAAGAAACTTGCCATGGATAATCCTTGGTTAATCTATATTTGAATTTGTAGAAGTATTGACCCTCAGCTATTGATTCAAATTGTCCTCTTATCCTAGTAGCTGGATCTTGGTTATCCTTACTTTCTGGTTCATTTTCTTCTCTACCTCTAGGGTTATAGATGAGTCCATCCCACTTCAAATCACCCCAAACTTTTAGTTTAGATGATTTGATTC
Organism: Streptococcus sp. 1055; assembly: GCF_013276815.1. Classification (NCBI taxonomy): domain Bacteria; kingdom Bacillati; phylum Bacillota; class Bacilli; order Lactobacillales; family Streptococcaceae; genus Streptococcus; species Streptococcus sp. 1055. The sequence goes on from NZ_VMLT01000018.1 coordinate 3,646, forward strand.
CCTTTGCATCATTGCTTTTAGAATTTAAAATTCCTCTAATAAAGTGTTCTCTCGAAATGACTTTTAAGTCTCTTTGATTTTCTCCCTCTTTATTTGTATTTACTATTGAAATCAATCCTTCTTCTGCACTTCTTAATACAAGTGGAGAAGGTGTTAATCCTCTTTCTAGTGAAACACTTTGTGGTTCTCCCTTTGAGTCAAGTGGATATACCCTAGCAACATTAGATCCACTAGTGGATTCTGCATGAATACCTTGGTTGTTAAAGGCAAATAAGTCTGGGTCTTGGTCTAGTGATGTAATATTTTTATCTTTTCTGTTTTGAATAATAGCTGCTGGATTAAATTTATCTATACCATGTTCTCCACCAATACCCTTGTTCAAGGTTCCAGGAATTTTCGGTTTACCATCATCATCATAACCTTCCATTGTTTTTGATTTTGAACCCTCTTCCCAGGCCCATTTATCAAGGATTGGTTCGTGGTTCCAATTCCCAGCAAATCCCATTAGAGGCATCGACAAAGAAGGTTGGAAGTTTATTTTCTTCCCGTTAGAGTTTAGAGCTTCCATTTCTTCCACTGACTCAAAATGAATAAATGATTCTACAAATTTATTTTTGTCTTTAGCCTCTCCAACATTTATAACCGCATTCAAATCAAAGCTAGAATTTGCGCCTATAGTGAAAGTATCATGCTCAAATGTGATATTTGCTCCTTTGATTTTTTCTGGATGGATTTCTGGAACAATTTGCTTCCCATCTGGAGATTTTTCATCTTTATATGTTTCATCCAGTTTTAATCTGTCAGTTAGAGAATCTGTAGTTATCGCTGATGCTGAAACTTTAAAGGTTAAAGGTCTGTCTGATGTATTGTGAAGCTTAACTGTAAAATATTTTTCTTCTCCTTTTATTTCTTTAAGAGAAATAGAACCATAAGAGTTTACCAAACCTTTAGAATCCTTGTTTTTGAAAGTCGCTACAACTTCATTTCTCAAAGCATTGGCAACATTAATTAGCCCTGCTCCCTGTTGTCTAGGTGATGCAAAGTATTGGCTTTTTTCTTTCCAAGACGTTGCGTCCATCATAGGTCGCGCAGTATTTTGTAAAGCAATTTTTGTAAGACTTGTAAGGTCTATTTTGTCATCTCCCTCAAGATTTTTCAATACAGGTCTTTCAAGCATTTCCTTTAACTTCGGTCTAATCAAAACAGTAGAAGCTGCTACGATTGGAGTTGCCATACTAGTTCCTGACATATAGCCATAAGTTGATTTACCATTAATGACATTAAGCGTGGATTTAATATTTTTACCAGGTGCTGAAACATCGGGTTTTAAAAGTAAATCTACTCTTGGCCCCCAAGATGTGGATCCTGCTGGAACGATGATATCTTCTTTATAGAGTTCTTTGTCTGTGTCAGGTGCAAACTTAAAGTCAATCTCTTTTTCGTCACCTACATTCGGTTTGTTGGAATTAAAACTTTCCATATCAATTGGATAGTATTGCTCCAATTTATCTTTAAAATCTTCTTTATTATTTCTTTTGACTTCAGTCTTTTTATCAGGATTAATCATGTTCCATAGCTTTACACCATCATCTCCTGAAATTGAAAACACTTGACTTTTAGTACCTTCATCCGCTTCATATCCCATAGCTGGAAGCTCTGTCCAATTATCTCTATTGTAGTAATTGACAGTATTTACAACCATAATGGCGCGTGCGCCCTTATCCGTAGCTTTTTTAAAAGCATTTTTTAAATCCTTTGTATAAATTCTATCCATTACTGCAATTTTGCCCTTAAGATCCAAACCTATCAAATCTTGGTCTTGGCCCTTGCCTATATATACAAATTTCAATTTACTAGGAGCTTTTGAACCATCTTCATTTGTTGTGATTTTATGCTTATCGAAAAAGGCCCCTATATTTCTGTATTTAAAACTTTCTCCACCTATGTTAACTTTATCAAACTCAACTGTTTGATTTTTAGCAGATGCAACCGCTATCGCATCTTCATGTGCTGCTGTTCGCGTTACATTTCCAGTGTCGGTCATTTTCAGATGATTATTTGCCACTAAATCCCAAGAAGAACTTGAAGCAGAAGTCGCATAGTTACCCGTAGCGACAACCATTGGAATGCCTGCTTTTCTTAATGCTCTAATAGCTTGCCAATATTTCTCACCTACAAGACCTGTTCCTGTAAAACCAGATGATACCGAAACAACATCAACGTTGTGTTTGATGGAATCTTCAATAGCATGAAACATTGTTTCATCCCCTGCGAACCCAGATCCTGCGTCAGAGTACATTTTATAAGAGAAGATCTGTGCATTAGGTGCAATTCCATCTATGCCATTAAAGTTCTTGATGTCTTTTTCAGTATCATTTCCAGCAAGAATCCCTGCAATATGCATCCCATGGGGATCAAAATAATCACTTCCATCATCAGCTCTTTCTACGGTAATTTTACCACCATTATAATAATTAAAAGCATGAGGAATTTTATCACTCAACCAATAATTTTTATCAGTGCCTTTTAAGTCTTCTTTTTTAAATCTCATTGAGGCTTTGGCATCATCATCGATTCTCATAGCCTTATGCCTATAATCTGTCCCCGTATCGATATTTGAAATGACCATACCTCTGCCATCAAAATTTCTTCCAAATTGAGCATTAATGGCCTTTAGGTAATCAATAGCTTCCTCAACTCCAATTTCCTTTCTGGCATGATTCATCATGGGTTGGACTTTTTGTGCCCTTTCAACCGATGAGATACCTTCTATTTGTTTAATTTTGTCCAAGTTATCTGGAGTTGTTTCTATGGCACTACCGTTAAAAATTCTATCATAAGTATATAAAACTTTTGTATTCTTAAGACTGGATAGTCCCTTGATTGCTTTTTCTCTAGACTCTTCATCTTTAAATTCAGCAATATAGACAAGTCTATCCTCTTTTTTGGGACTTTCTGTGCCTTTATTTGCAGACGAGTCTGCATTATCTCCTTGGGATTGATCGGAATCTTCTTTGATTGTTGCTTCTTCATTGCTAGTTTTAGTGTCTATCACAGGATTTTTACTAACAACTTCTTTTTCCTCAATAATTGTTGTTTTCTTTTCTTCAGTATCCTTTGAAGCTTCTATAGCATGATGAATCTCTTCATGTTTCTCTTTATTTTCTGTTTCCTTATCTACTACTACTTTTTCTTTATCAGAGATATTTAAAGCATCTTCAGAGCTAGATGTATCCGCTAAGACTACCTCATTAGGGGCATAGGCTGCTAAAATAACTGCAGCTGTGGTTAATGACAATACTGTACTTTTTTTCATTTTAATTCCTTACATATTTATTTAACTTCCAATAGATAGAAAACTTTAACTTTGCTAGCCTTTGTTATAAAAAGTTTTACTAAGTATTATCTAGGAAATAGAGTAGTACATTTATATATAATTGTTAGCTCTCCATAAAAATAGTATATCATTTTTTAAATTTAAGTCAAGAAAAATTAATATGTGTTAATTTATTTTTTAATACACATTAAAAATATAGAGTCAAAAACTTTCGTAGTTAGCTGGGGTACATTGTCAGAACATTCACACCATCAAAAATAGTAGCAATCAAATTGAACCACTACCAAAATCACAAAGTCAAACATCATTGATGAAATATCAGCGCTATTAAACAATATAAATAACCGCTAAGAATAAGACTTAACCCCAAATCATTCATACCTCTCTCAACTAGATGTAACTTACAAAACCCCTGACCTCATGAGCCACTTTCTTCCTCCTCATGAGGCCAGTTTTACTTTCTGCTGTTCCAGTATCATTTTTCCTCGCTAGATTTCCTCAAAAGGGCATACTCCTCCCTTGGTGCGTCACACGATTTTTTCATCTCGACTGTTCTTTAATGTATCATTAACGACGCTTTTCTTCTAGGTGGTTCATAAGGAACAGGAAGATTCAGGTTGACTTTTCTAATCCTAGAATAAAGTGCTGAAAACAATTCGGAATAGGCATAGAGACTAGACAATTTGAGGAGCTGCTTGCGTCCTGTTCGAACACATTTTCCTACCACGTGAAGAAAAAGATGGCGGAAGCGTTTGATTGTTAAAGTTTGGAAGTCACCTCCAGCTAGATGTTTGAGAAAAAGATAGAGATTGTAGGCGATACAGCTCATCATCATACGAACTTCGTTTTTGATTAAGCTTGAACTATCCGTTTTATCGCCAAAAAATCCCTCCTTCATCTCCTTGATGAAATTCTCGGCTTGACCACGTTTTCGTTCAGAGAACTGGCAGACACGACGCTTGTGCGACCAAGATCCTGCTTGATAGAGAGTTTCTGAGTAGGCGGAGTGGGGCAAGATGGTTAAGTCCTCATCCTGTGGGCAAGGGAGGGAAAGGTCTCCAAGACGGCTCAGAACAGTATTTTTCTTGAGTTTTATGAGGTAGTATTGCCCTGTTTTTTCAATTAAATCGTATAATTTTGGGGTCGCAAAGCTACTATCCATTCGAAAGAGAAGTTGATTAAACCGTTCTAAAACAGGTGTGATAAAACTGTCTGCCTCTTCAGAACAATAACGATTACCAGGACGAAGCTGGGCATTGAAACAATAACCTGTCTTCCCCTCGAAAGCATAAAGAGGATGATAGCCATGAGCACGATAGTGGGCGTTATAAGCAACACCTTCTTGCTTGCCATAAGCTGTGAAATGGGTAGAATCGATATCTACAATGAGTTGGTTTAGCTGGTGAAACTGTAAAAAGAATTCGACCAATTCAAGGTTGAGGCATCGCAAACTATGGACTGTTTCCTCGTCAGTTCTGGAAAGAAAACGGGATAAGGTTGGCTGTGAAGCAAGCTGCCCTCCTTCCAACATTTTTGGAAAGTAGGCATCAGCTGACAATTCTTTACAAGCATAGTCCGTTCCATAGCCTGTTAACAGTTGAAAGAGGAACTGGACAAGGATATCTGAATCCGAATAACGACAGTAGCGGCGTTGGTCATTCGTTACTAAATACTTAGAAATCCGCTCTTTTAGTTTCAACTGGGAAAAAAGTTCCTGAAAAAAGATAAGACCACCATACTGGGTGAAATGACCTCCATCGAAAGATAGTTGGTAAAAAGACTTGTTTTGGAAGTGATGATTTGGTAAACTGTTCATGTGAGTTTCCTTTCTTTTTGTGTTTTTTTCTACACTTATACCATAAAGGTGAAACTCTTTTTTGTCTAGTAAAAAACACCCATTGGGTGAAAAAAGAAACCATCCAGGATCTAAGCTAAGGCAAGGATTCTGGAGGGTTTTTAGATTAGGGGTGAATAATTGGGGTTAACGGTTATTTATACATATCTATTTTTTCAAATCTTCAGTCATATGTTCACCTGTGACCTAGGCTTTACGAGTGCCTTGCTCTACCAACTGAGATAAATCGGCGATTACACTTACAGTATAGCACTCTGAGAATAGATGTCAAGGAATTTTCATCTCTATTAGAAAAAGCCTGTCCTAAGACAAGGCTTTGAGTTTCTTCATCTTAGGATCCAGCACTTTCATAAGAATCCAAGCCCCTGTCCCATAGTTTCAAGGAAATACCAAAAAAGACAAGGGAAATCAAAATCAAACCTCCAATGTTAAAGAGTACATCCTTGTCCTGCAAAAAATAGCTAGCAGGATAGTAGGCCGTAAAGGCAAAAGGCACGATAAAGCTAATCAACCAACGAAGAAGAGAATTGTAAATCGAAATCGGATACTTTGCAAAATCATTAAACATATAGAAAATGTAAATCATAGCCCCTGACTGCTTGGTCCAAAAAGCGATGCTGGCTGTCGCGATTTTAAGAGAAGTATAAATCAAGGTCGCAAAAGGAATACAGACTAGGAAAAGCAGGAATTTTGGAAGAGTCCAAGCAATGCTGGTCATGGTTGTTCCCAATAAAATACCACCGACCAAGAGTTCGCCTAAGGCATCAATCTGAAAGGTCTCAACCAAGATGTGAAAGAGAGGATTGATAGGACGAGTCAGATACTTATCAAATTCTCCTTTTCGCACCAAGCGTTGCCCCAGTGCCCAGAGATTGTCAAAAAAGAGATGGTCCAAGCCCTTAGGAATCAAGGAAAAACCATAGATAAAGGCAATTTCTTGAAAAGTCCAACCTTCTAGGGATGGGATGTGTTGAAAGATGACATTGAGAAATAAGAGATTCAGGCCTTGAGTCAGAAAGACTCCCAAGACACCAACCACAAAATCCACCTTGTATTCCATGATTTGCTTGATGTATTGTCTGATAAAAATCAGATGCATGCGTTGATATTTTTTCATACTAACCTCCTTGAATGGTGATAAAGGACTGGACTCGTTTCCAAATCAACTGAGACAAGCCCACCATCACTAAGAGCCAGAAAAACTGCAAAGCGAGTGCCTGAAGCATCTGATTAGAATCGTATTTCCCAACAATAATCATGACTGGGGTATAAATCAAGGATGAAAAAGGCAGGAAGGACAGAATATCTGCAACAACCTTTGGAAAGAAAGCCAAGGGAATCAAACTTCCAGACATAAAGGCCACTATGGAAGTCTTGAGTAGATTGGAACCCCAAAGATTTTTAAACACAAAGGCTGAAAATCCAAAGCAAATATTAAAGAAAAAGTTAATCAGATAAGCCAAAGTTAGGCTAAAGAGATAAAGGACAGTTAATCCCAGCACTTCTACAATCCCTTGCCCAGATAAGATTTTCATCAAAACAATGACACTTAAAAATGGAAGGCCAACGCTGATAAAAATCAACCACTTGGAACCAAGCTCGGTGAAAAGATAGGAGGCCGCAAAATGCACTGGTCGCAACAAACGCATGATAATGGAGCCATCCTTGACCTCCTCCCCAATCATAAAGGACGAATCGGATCTAGTCAGAAGATTGGTCACAAAACTCATGATGATGTAGAGGGTGATATCCGCCATACTGAAGCCCTGAATCAAAGACTCTTGCGAAGAATCAAAGACAGCCTTCCAGAGATAAAAGGCCACAAAAGCCCCCATGACATCGCCAATCCGATAGAGAATAAAGTTGACTCGGTAAGTAATCAACTCCTGAACCCCTGCATTGATAAAGGGTTTATAACGTCTCCACAATTTGATCATCCTAGAGCTCCTTTCGGTAGAAGCGACGGATAATATCCTCAATATCCGTATCCACCATCTTCAAATCGCGGATTTCAAAATCAGATAGGGTTTGCTTGATAATGTCAGCTGACTGGTAGCGAGAACTATCAAATTCAATGTTGAGGCTGTTTCCTTGTCTATCAATGGTCATATCAGACAGACCTTCATAGTGAGAGACGAGATGACTTTGACCTGGTAGCAGTTCAAAAGAGAGAGTCTTCATCTTACCAAAGGTCTCCTTGAGTTGGCTCACCGTTCCATCAAAAATCTCTTGCCCCTTGTCAATCATGAAAATCCGATCACAAAGTTGCTCAATATCACTCAAATCGTGAGTGGTCAAAAGAATGGTAGTTTCTTCCTCTTGATTGATCTGAGTAATTGCCCGACGAATATTATCCTTAACCGAAACGTCCAAACCAATGGTCGGCTCATCTAAAAAAAGAACCTTGGGATTGTGGAGCAAGGAGGCCGCAATATCCGCCCGCATCCGTTGTCCCAGTGAAAGAGTCCGCACGGGATCCTTGATAAAGTCCTTCAAATCCAAGACTTCATTCAAAAAGTCCATGCGCTTATGAAAGAGCGAGTTTGGCACATCATAAATCTCTTTTAAGACAGTGTAGGTCTCTTGCAGAGCCAAATCCCACCATAGCTGGGTGCGTTGTCCAAAGACTACGCCAATATCTTTGACATAATCTTGCCGATTGTCCTGGGGAATCTTGCCGTTAATCCGACAAAAACCAGATGTTGGTTTCAAAATTCCTGTCAGCATTTTAATGGTTGTCGACTTCCCAGCACCATTTGCCCCGATAAATCCTAAAATCTGCCCTTTTGGAACCTCAAAGGTCAAATCCTTGACCGCTTCAAAGGTCTGCTTTTCAGGATGAATAAAGGAGCGCAAAGCCCCCTTCAAGCTCGGTTCCTTAACAATCTTCACAAAATGTTTCTGAAGATGTTCCACTTCTATCATTGCCATATCTATCTCCCTATCGTAAGGAATAGCAACATTGTGTTTTTAACTACAAATATTCTAAATCCTTACTTTCTACACCTTCTACATTTTATTACTACAGAAGGCTTTATACCAACCTATTATAGTCCAATAAAAAACAGAATGCAAGCGTTTGCCTATGGATTGTGAAATTAGGATTTCTCTCATGAAATAATACTTTTAATCAAAAATTCTGTTTAATAGTTTAAATTACCAACCTACTCATCTTCTCACCAGAGGGCGGTATTAACTTTGATCATAAAATCGGATACTCCCTCTATCCAGAAAATATGCTCAAAATGATTGTCTCTAAACAATACCTGCTCTTTTACCTCATTCATGAAAAAGAAGTCCATACCCTGAGAATTATCAACTCACGCACCGACTACCTAAACCAACTCGACCACCTCTTTCGTACATGTAGGAAACTATTTTCCTCACAAATAATCTCATTATAAAATCCAATAAATTTTTTTAGCTCACTTGAATATTTTCTTTGTATCGTTTTATCAGCTTCAATCTGATTTAGACTTGTTACCTTGGAACGACTTGAAATAACCTTTGTAAAATAACACTTAAGACTTTCATCATCTCGTATAAATTTTTCAATAGTGATATAAAAAGCTTTCATATTCTGTTTGTAATCAGATATTAATTGATTAATTTTATCATTCTGATGAAGATTCGATACCATAATATATAGCGGATTGAAATAAGATGAGAACAAATTGATTGGAAAAGTAAAATTAATTTCTATAAATGTTTTAGCAATTGTTTCATACTATTTTAGATTCAGTCTACTATACATAAACTAACCTCCTCATTATTAGCAAGGCTTCTACTGATTATAACCTAATTCTTAGACTACTTCAAGACTAACTGTCCAATAATAATCTACAGATAAATCATCCACTCTTAATCAAATTTTATTCAATCCATCTACTCATTCCCAAAAGGTTGCTGTATAATGCAAGACATTTTTCTTACTGCTTTTACTTTTCCTTACCCTCAATTTAGTGAGCTAATAAATTATTCTTCTTCAAAAGGTTGAGATTTATCTAGTAACTCTAAAACATTAATGGTAGGTAGCAACATTGCTTCACTGCTATCAATTGCCGAAACTATTGAAACAATAGAACGTAAATAAGGACAAAGAATAGCAGTACCATTTACGTATAGAATATCGGTGATATTTTCATCTATATTTATTTCAAAATATCCTATTACAGTTACAGATATTTTTTCATGGCATCTTTGTCAACTAAAGAAACACTAAGTTTTACGGCTCCATGACTATAATCATCTGTATGACCAACCTTAACTATGGGATATAATATATCGAAGGTAAATGTGAACAAACTGATTAGGAAATTTAAACCAACTTCTAACAATGTGTTATACTCAATGAAAACCAAAGAGCAAACTAGGAAACTAGCCTCAGGTTGCTCAAAACACTGNNCGAAGTCAGTAACCATACGCACGGCAAGGCGACGTTGACGTGGTTTGAAGAGATTTTCGAAGAGTATTAGAAAGCTCGATGGACTATTCCAGATTCATTCCACTAGATTTTGAAGTCAAAAAAAGTTGAGACATAGCGTCTTCAACTTTTTTACATTACTTTAACTACTGATTAAAGTGAGTTTACGTCAACTTTGATACCAACACCTTGAGTAGTTGTGATAGTCAAGTTTGTTACGTAAGTTCCTTTAGCTGTAGCTGGTTTTGCTTTTTGGATTGTTTCGTTGAAAGCTTTAAAGTTTTCAACCAATTTTTCAGCTTCAAATGATACTTTACCGATGATTGCTTGAACGTTACCTGCACGGTCAGCACGGTAAGTGATTTTACCACCTTTAGACTCTTCAACTGCTTTAGCAACATCCATTGTTACAGTACCAGTTTTAGGGTTTGGCATCAAGTTACGTGGTCCAAGGACACGTCCAAGACGTCCAACAAGAGCCATCATATCAGGTGTAGCGATAACTACGTCGAAGTCCAACCAACCGTCGTTGATTTTAGCAACAAGGTCATCTTCACCAACAAAGTCTGCACCAGCAGCTTTTGCTTCTTCAGCTTTTGCACCACGTGCGAAAACAAGAACGCGTGAAGTTTTACCAGTACCGTTTGGCAATACCATTGCTCCACGGATTTGTTGGTCAGCTTTTTTAACGTCGATGTTCAAGTTGTAAGCAACTTCTACAGTTGCGTCAAATTTTGCAAAGTTAGTTTCTTTTGCAAGTGCTACAGCTTCTTCTACGCTGTATGCTTTTGTGCTGTCGATTTTCTCAAGAGCAGCACGAAGTTGTTTGCTTTTTTTAGCCATTTTCTATTCTCCTTGTAAGTGGTTCAATCGATTTTCATCTCCCACGTCACTTCTCGAAATGATGAAGTCTTGCGGGTTATCAGTCTATTATTTTCCTTTTCCTACGGCCTTAAGTTCCCTTACTGTACCCAAGTACAAGCATCAGTCACTTGCCTGGTATGAAAAACAACTAATAGACTGCTGTGAGATTTTCTACTGTGTTATTGATTAGTCAACAACAGTGAATCCCATAGAACGAGCAGTACCTTCGATCATACGCATTGCAGACTCTACGTTTGCTGCGTTCAAATCCGGCATCTTAGTTTCTGCAATCTCTTGTACTTGTGCACGAGTAACTGTAGCAACTTTAGTTTTATTAGGTGTACTTGATCCTTTTTCAACACCTGCAGCTTTTTTCAAAAGAACAGCAGCTGGTGGTGTTTTCGTAACGAAAGTAAATGATTTATCTTCGTAAACTGAGATAACAACTGGAATGATCATCCCAGCTTGGTCAGCTGTACGAGCGTTGAACTCTTTTGTGAATCCCATGATGTTGATACCAGCTTGACCAAGAGCAGGTCCAACCGGTGGAGCTGGTGTAGCTTTACCAGCAGGGATTTGCAATTTTACAAGTTTTTCGACTTTTTTAGCCATTTTTAAATCCTCCTTTGTGGTTTTGGCGGTAATTAGAGATTTTTACCTCCCACAAGTATGTTTTTCACATACCCATCCATTATACACTATTTATCTGGAATTGCAAGAGAAAAGTTTATTTTTTATACTCAATGAAAATCAAAGAGCAAACTAGGAAGCTAGCCGCAGGCTGCTCAAAGTACAGCTTTGAGATTGCAGATAAAACTGACGAAGTCAGCTCAAAACACTGTTTTGAGGTTGTGAATAGAACCGACGCAGTCAGTAGGTAAGGCGACGCTGACGTGGTTTGAAGAGATTTTCGAAGAGTATTAATCGACGTAGTCTCCGCCTTCAAAGCCATAGTATTCTTCCAAACTGAGACCACTTGCAGCAATTTCTTTAGCTTCTTTTCCTACATAACGCAGGTGCCATTCCTCAGCCATATAGCCTGTTTCCTTTTCCTTGCCTTTGAGATAACGGACAACAAAGCCATAATCAGCTGCATGATCCAAGAGCCATTGGGCTGCTTTTTCTTCTGTCACCAAATCACCATCAGTCCCAATCACATCAAAGGCCAAGCCTGTCTGGTGTTCGCTATAGCCAGGACGGGCAGAGTAACGGTCAGCTGCTGCCTTTCCATCTTGGTTGACATAATCTTGATAGAGCTTGGTCTGAGTTTCATAACTTCTAAAACCACTGTAATGATTACTAATAGGGAAACCTGCCTCTTGCATCGCTTTGATGAGTTTGACCAACTCAGCCTTGGCTGTTGGATTTTCCCCCGGATTATAGTCTTTCGACAATGGATAGTGTTTATTTGCTACGATGATTTCATCGTATTTCCCTTGGATGCTGTAGTAGTCTCCTTTATTGACCACTTCTGCTTTTTTCTGGGCAGTTCCTTGAGAATTACTACCGACTGTTCCATCAGCTTTAGCTGTTTGCTCTGTTTTAGCTGCTCCATCTTCATTTTTTGTTTTTTCTTGTGAACAAGCTGCCAATGTCAAGGCTAGCAAGGCTGTCAAGACAAGGTATCTTTTTTTCATTTCTACTCCTTTATTTCTAATAGGTTATCTAGTTCTGACGATAAACATTCGACTAATACTCTTCGAAAATCTCTTCAAACCACGTCAACGTCNNATTTTCATTGAGTATAATCTTTTAATCTCTTCCGATTTTGCTTGGCAGGTTTCTGCTGTCATTTCTTCAAAAGGAACCCACCAAACTGGACCACGCCCCTTGAGACCGTGACTATTCATGTCACCTCTTCGTCTAGGGAAAAGGTGCCAGTGGAGATGGGCATCGCCATTTCCTAGCAGTTCGATATTCATTTTCTCAGCAGTAAAGGCCTTGGCAACTGCCTCTTGGACTAGACTCATTTCTTCGAGAAAACGTAGTCTTGTTTCCTTTTTCAAATGGTGCAATTCGGTAACGTGTTCCTTGGCTAGAAAAAGACTATAGCCTGCAAAATACTGGTGATCTCCAATGACTACATATCCTGTTCCTAATTCTTTGACAAAATAGGGATTTTCTCCCTTCTTGATGAGCTCAATTCTCTGGCAAATCAGGCACATATTAGTCTACCAATGCGCTCTTCAGATAAGCATCAACCATACGCTCTGTTGCAACCACCGAGTCAATATGAGTACGCTCATAAGAATGGCTAGACTCGATACCAGCACCGAGAAGGGCGTGTTTAACCTCTGCCCCTGCAGACATAGCCGCTGAAGCGTCAGAACCATAAAATGGATAGATATCCAGCTTAAATGGAATATCTTGTTCTTTCGCCAAGGCAACCAAATGTTGACGGAAGTCATAGTGATAAGGTCCAGAAGCATCCTTGACACAGATGGACACTGTGTACTCATCTGTTTGCTGGTCATCTCCCATAGCTCCCATATCAACAGCCAGATATTCGACTACCTGAGCAGGAATATTAGAGTTAGCCCCATGTCCCACTTCTTCAAAGACTGAAAAGGCAAAATGAGTTGTTACAGGTAATTCAATCTTCTCTTCCTTATAAATGCGAAGCAGATTAAGCAAAATCGCTGCGCTGACCTTATCATCCAAATGACGAGACTTGATAAAACCTGTCTCTGTCACGACCGTTCGTGGGTCAAAGCTGATAAAATCACCGACCTCAATTCCAAGAGCACGAGTTTCTTTTTCATTGGTTACTTTTGCATCCAAACGCACTTCCATATTGTCCTGCGTACGTTCTGCAGTTCCTGCATCCTTATAAACATGACAAGAAGTTTGGTGGATGAGGATGGTTCCTGATACTTTTTCACCTGTGCTAGACACATGAACGGTACAGTTTTCTCCTTCAATCATATTCCAAGGAAAACCACCAATACGGTCCAATTTGAGACGGCCGTCTGGTTTGACAGCACGGACAATAGCACCAAGCGTATCTACATGGGCAGTCACATAGCGTTGTTCCTCATCATTTTGACCTTTAATGGTTACATTAACACCGCCCTTGGCTGTGCGAACTGGCTGGTACCCAAAAGCTTCTAGAGTCTTGACTAAATAGTCTGAAATCTCACGAGTGAAGCCTGTTGGCGACGCAATAGCTGTCAGTTCTTTGATATATTCTACTGTTTGATTCATTTATTTACCTCTTTTGCTACCTATTATAACACATTTATCATCGGATAAAAAAAGAAAATCACTCCTGTAGCCTTGACTACAAAAGTGATTTTATACTCAATGAAAATCAAAGAGCAAACTAGGAAACTAGCCGCAGGCTGTACTTGAGTACGACAAGGCGACGTTGACGCGGTTTGAATTTGATTTTCGAAGAGTATTAGTGATTATTCCATTTCAAAAACATCACTTTCTTGCTTGTTTGGTAGAACCAATGAGAGCAAGATTCCGACAATGGCTGGAACCAACCATGGGAGTGAGGCCTTGGCAAAAGGAAGAACGCTAACAAGATTTGCAAAAAATTCAACCTTAAAGGAGCTTCCTAGTACGCTTGCAATGCCAATAGCTGTAACAACAGCAATTGTCAACTGCATACCTGGTTTTGAAAGAGCCACGAATTTGTTGACAATGACAATCATAACGATGGCAATTGTGATTGGGTACAAGATAACCAATACTGGAATGGAGTACTTGATAATCGCATCAAGACCCAAATTGGCAATGGCAAAGCCAATCAAGGTAAAGGCTGTCGCATAAACCTTGTAGCTGATTTGTGGGAAGCGTTCATTAAAGAACTCAGCTGTTGACACAATCAGACCAACTGTTGTTGTGAAGCAGGTTACAGTAACCATAGCTGCGAGGAAGAGTTGAGCTGTTGAACCAAATATTTCTTGAGTGGCTTGTGACAAGATGTAAACACCTGGTGTTCCACCCTTCATAGCCTCAGCTGGTACTGGGAAATGATTTCCAAGGAATCCTAAACCAATGTAAAGAGCACTAAAGGCAAGGGCTACAACGATACCAACCACCCAAATAGTCGAAATGTATTCTTTCTTACTTGAAAATCCAAGTTGTTTCAAGGTTTGAACTGCGATTACGCTAAAGGCAACTGAGGCGAGGGCGTCCAAGGTGTTATAACCTTCTAGGAAACCTGTCCCAAAGGCAGAAGCTTGATAAGCAGCTGAAGCAGCTTGAGGACTTGTTCCACCGTATTTGAAAGCTCCCAGAACAACCAAGATAACAATCAAAATCGCAAAGACTGGCGTTAAAATACGGCCGATACGGTCTAAGATTTTTGATGGATTAAGCGAAATCAAATAGGCTGCTGCAAAGTAAAGAACCGTAAAGACAATCAAACCAAGACCTTTATTTGCATCCGACAAAAGGGGGCTAATCCCTACTTCGTAAGCTGTTGTAGCTGTACGTGGGATAGCAAAGAATGGACCAATTGACAAGTAAAGAACTGAGAGGTAAAGAGTCGCAAACCAAGGCGCTATCTTTGTTGAAATCTCGTAAATATATCCTTTAGGATTTAGCGTTCCAATAATAAGGGTCAAAACGGCGATACCTACGCCTGAAAAAACAAAACCTGCGATGGCAGGAAGAAAATGTTCTCCAGATAGAGCACCTAGAGAAGGCGGAAAAATCAAGTTCCCCGCACCAAAAAATATTCCAAACAGGAGCAAACCTGTTAGGGCACCTTTTTTAGCCATGAAAATCTCCTTCATATTTATAAAATACTGACCTAGTATATCATGAATAGGAGTATGAAAAAAGCTTCACGAAGTAAATATTGAATGTTTTCAAGATTCTTAAAAATGAGAATTGTCTAAAAATAAAATTCTCCTACCCAGTCCACACCAAGCAGGAGAAAATTCTTACGTTTAGAGTTCTTCAAAGGCCGTCATGCCACCTTGTACATTGATAACATCATAACCTTGTTCTGATAGGAATTGGCAAGCACGCGCCGATCTCATTCCAGATTTGCAAATAACATAATGTAACTGGTCCTTGTTCAACTGATCATAGGTATCAGCCAATTGACTAAGTGGTAGGTTGTGGGCACCTTCTAAATGAAGAGTTTCAAATTCGTCCACTTCTCTCACGTCCACTAGAGAAAGTTGGTCGTTTTGATAAAGCTGGTAAAATGCGTCAAAGGTTATTTCTTTCATTCTTTTTCTCCTAATACTCTTCGAAAATCTCTTCAAACCACGTCAGCGTTGCCTTGCCATAGGTATGGTTACTGACTT
>NZ_VMLT01000176.1:0-2034 GCF_013276815.1 Streptococcus sp. 1055
TACCAAAGAGTTAGCGGTGGAAAATTTACATGTCGTATTTGATGGTAACAAGAGTCCACAAGTCAGTGATCACTATGGCTTGAGTGCTATTTTAAACTGGAAATAATAACTGATACTCTTCGAAAATCAAATTCAAACCACGTCAACGTCGCCTTGCCGTACTCAAGTACAGCCTGCAGCTAGCTTCCTAGTTTGCTCTTTGATTTTCATTGAGTATGAGCCTATTTTATCACAAAAGATTAGATAGAGCTATGTGGATGTCAGAAGAATACTTTAAAATCAAAAAAGTAAGTGAAAAAGCAACCGCACCTGCAGTTGCTTTTATCGTTTTCTTATTCTTGATAGCGTGTTGGTCCTGCACTTGCACTACGGATATTCAAGCGTTTCTTGAGATAGAAGCGAAGGGCTAGGAGGGCTGCTCCAATAATAGCTAGTGGCAATGGATCCAGTACTGGGTTAAGGCTAGCTGGTAGGAAGCTTGTTGCAAAGAAGACAAGCAACCAAAGGAACATAGAAGCTAGGATAACTAGTACAGATTTCCAGAAAGGTGGACGTTGACTGCGATCCATATCTGGTCCATAGTATTGGTAAACAAAGTAGTACATCAAGTAGAAGGCAAATCCACCAACCAGTCCAACTAATAGAAGAGTAATCAATCCATAGCCGAAAGCTTGATCTGCCGCAAAGAAGGTTGTGAGGGCGCTGACAAGGGCAAAGAGGCTAGTGATGAAAAGAGCTGAGTCCATAATCATCAGTTTTGGATCATCATTTTCTTTTGGATGCTCTTTTTCGTACTGCTCTTTGACAGTGAAGCTATGAGCCCAATGAGTTGGTGCGCCGTATAGGGAACGGGCAGTTGTACCTTTAGATTGCTCCTCAAGGATTTGGGGAATGACTTCCTCAAAAATAGTTTGGATTTCAGCGTCTGTTTTCCCATCTTTGATGAATTGTTGGGTAGCAATGTGGACAAACTCTTGGTTTTTCTTAGTTAATTTTTGTAGATCAATTTGAGACATAGGAACTCCTCTTAGAACCATTTTTTATGGATGAGATAGAGAGTGAGCGAGACACTCATAGCAAAGGCGATAAAGACGATTAACCAAAAGGCATTTGGCTCTCCGTTTAGGGGGATTTCATTATCCTTAAAGTTCATCCCGTAGGCAGAAAAGACCATGGTTGGGATGGACATGACGATGGTCACAAGAGCCAAGGTTTTCATGATGTTGTTCTGGTTGTTAGAAATGATAGAGGCGAAGGTCTCTGTCATAGAATGCAAGACGTTTCCATAAATGTCTGCCATCTCGATGGCCTGTTGGGTTTCAATCAGGGTGTCTTCAAGCAGGTCTTCGTCCTCAAGGTATTTCTTGATATTGCTGGTTGAACTGGTCAATTTCTTAATCACGCGCTCATTTGTTTTGAGGGAGGCTTTGAAATAGACGATAGTTTTTTCCAATTCCATGAGCTCAATCAATTCTTCATTACGAGTTGATTGATGCAGTTGACTTTCGATTTGTTCACTCTTGCGGTCGATTGAACGAAGGGCTGTTAGGTAAAGCTCTGCATTGCGATAAAGAATTTGAAAGATAAAACGTGAACGCATGAAGGTATAGAAATTACGCAATCGACGGTTGATAAAGACATCAAGGACAGGTAGTGGTTCCAAACACGTAGTGATAATGGTTTCCTCAGTGATGATAATACCAAGCGGTATGGTTACGTAGTAGGTGCGGTTATTTCTTTCCTCCGTGACCGGCACGTCTACGATAATCAGGGTATACTCGTCTTCAATGGTAATACGAGACATTTCTTCCGCATCGAGCGGTGCTCGAAGGTCGGCAATATCAATATCGAAGGTGTTGGCGATTTCGAGTGATTCATTTTGAGTCGGATTGACGAGATTGATCCAAGTACCCGGTTCAAGCGTATCGATCTCTTTAAATTCAGTTGTTGTAGAGAGAAAAACTTGTTTCATATCCCTTATCCTTTCTCATTTTTCAGATTTTTTCACACCGTACTATTATACTACAAAATCGG
>NZ_VMLT01000177.1:0-700 GCF_013276815.1 Streptococcus sp. 1055
CGCAAGGGGTTAGCTGCCCTTTTGTATTTTTTAAGTGATAAAGTCGGGATTATAACAAATCATTACCGTAATTACAATGGCAGAATATCAGCCAAAATACTCCTGCATCAGAGATTTCTTCAAAATTTCAAGTTCTTCCAGAGATTTTTGGATTGCCAATTGTGATTTGTCGACCTGGGCTACAAAATCTGCGAACTCATTTTGGAGGGCTAGTGGGGGGAGGGGGAGAAGTATTTTTTTTAATTTTGTAATTGGTAACTGAGGCTGAGCACTTCCTGATATCACTCGACTATAATTATTATTCCTTAAAACATGGATAATAAATTTCTGATTTAGATTTGGTGTCTTGGGACGTAATATTACCATACCTGAATTTATACGTAAATGTTTATATTTTATTAATTCATCGTAGTACGCTACATTTCCAACAGTACCTCTTGTTGTCAAGACTATATCATAACGCTCAAGTTTGCCTTTTCGAAGTAATTTATCCTTTGTTTTAGTGATAAATTGCTTTGTATCGAATGAAAATCCGTTTTTAGTAACATTCTTTGTATTTAAAAATAAACAGTACTCCTCACTAAACAACTCATCTGATTTAGGATAATTTTTGCCCCTATCACCATCTATAATATCAAATAAGTTATCAATGCTTTCAAATATTTTATTTTCCCCAAACATCTCGTTAAATCGGGATTTG
>NZ_VMLT01000178.1:0-720 GCF_013276815.1 Streptococcus sp. 1055
ACCAGTTACAGTGTGAGCGTGACGAGCGCGACGAATGTTTGAAGTGTAAGCACGGAAGATACCGTCGTTAACTGTTGTTACGTATTTAGTGAAGATTTCGTGAACAGCTGGATCTGGTTCGTATCCATTTTCTTTCAAAGTAGTTTCAGCCATACGGATACCACCTTTTGGCATGAAGTTCAATTTGAAGAGTTCATCGTTTTGGATACCGAAGATAACTTCATTTTCTTTGTCGATAAATCCTGCTGGAATGTCAGCGATAGATGTTGGACGAGTGTCCATTGGGAAACGAGTTTCTTCGTAGTGTGCCTTCGTTTCTTCTACAATTTTTTTGATGTGAAGTGAACGTTCTGTTGGTCCTGCAAGGAAGCTTTCGTCTCCATCGTAAGGTGTGTAGTTAGCTTGTACAAAGCGTGATACACTTGCTTTTTCTTTCCAATCTACGCCTTTGAAGCCTTCCCAAGCTTTGTCAAAAATATCTTGTGCTTCAACAACTGTTTTAACAACCATGTTAATGTCCTCTTTTTTCTTTCTAGTAACAACCATCTGTTACATTCATGAGACAAGTATACCACACAGTAACCGGTTTCGACAAGTGGAAAATCCCTATTTTTACACTTTCTTTTCTAAAACAGTCTATATTTTATTTCAAACTGTATTATATTTTTGAAAAAATAAAGTCCTTTTTTCTTTTTTTCAGAAAAAAGGGTATAATAAAAG
>NZ_VMLT01000179.1:0-574 GCF_013276815.1 Streptococcus sp. 1055
GACGCCTGATTTAGCTGTTTGGAAAGAGTTGTATTTGTATCAGTTGCTGAACTACGAGTGTTCTCAGCAAACTCAAGCAATAGAAAGTCACTATCATTCTTTATCTGAAAATTTCCTCTTACAGATTGTAGGACATGAGTTAGCTCATTGGTCGGAGCATTTTTTAGATGATTTTGATGGTTACGACTCTTATATCTGGTTCGAAGAGGGGATGGTTGAATATATTAGTCGCAAGTATTTCTTGACAGAAGAGGAATTTCAAGCGGAAAAAATTTGTAATCAGTCTCTTGTAGAACTTTTTCAGAAGAAGTATGGTTGGCACTCATTGAATGATTTTGGTTCTTCGACTTATGATAAGAACTATGCAAGTATTTTTTACGAATACTGGCGTAGTTTTTTGACAATAGATAAGTTGGTAGAAAATCTAGGTAGTGTACAAGCGGTCTTCGATTCTTATCATTTATGGGCAAATACAGATAAAACTCTCCCCTTGTTAGATTGGTTTGTTCAGCAGAAATTAATTGAAAAAGAAATATAAAAACTAAAGGAGTAAACAATGTCTAAAAAATTGACT
>NZ_VMLT01000180.1:0-1764 GCF_013276815.1 Streptococcus sp. 1055
GAATGAGTATTATCGTTCATACGACAATTTTTATTCTACCATACTTTTTCGATATTTTCAAGCTATTTTGATGGGATTTTTAATAGTTATTGTCTCTGGTAAAATCTGAAAAGAGGGCTCTATTCGAGTCCCTCTATAATTAGTCTGCATAAATATATGTTACAAAACCTTCAGAAGTCGTTGTTGGATTGAACCATCCACGGTGATTTCCAATTGTACGATTCCCAGCATAATTTGATTCTGATACTTGGATACGTGTTGTTGATTCAACAGCTGTAACAACCGCTACGTGACCATATCCACCATCGTTCCAACATGCAATTGCTCCAACTTGAGGTGTTGAACCTGTACGGAAACCTGCTGCTGCTGCACTTGTGGCCCACTGTGCTCCATTACCCCAATAGTCTCCAGCCCAAGGTGCTAATGTTTTAACTCCCCATGTACATTCACCAATTGGATAAGTTGAGGCATTTGTGTTATATGTTGGACGTACTTTAGCCTGAACAGGTGCTACTGCAGATTCAGATACTGCTTGTACCTGTGCTGTTAGGTTTGTATTACCTGAAGCAAGTACTGACTGTTGTTGGCTAGCTTGTTTTTCTTTATAAGCTGCTTCTGCTGCCGCAGCTGCACGAGCCTCTGCCTCAGCTGCTGCTTTTTGCTCTAATAGACTTGCTTTTTCCCCTTCAGCTGTCGCTTTCTCAGCAGCAAGACTCAATTCAGCAGCCTTTAGTTCTGCCTGTTTCGTAGTCAATGCTTGAGCATCATCAGCTAATTTTTGTTGATTAGCAATTACAGTATTGATAGCATCATTATTTGCTACTTGTTTTTCAGAAATAGCTTTTTTATCTGCCTTTTGTTGTTCTAACATTTTGTTGTTCGCAGATACGATTTCACTCATTGCAGTAACACGTGAAATAGCTTCTGTAATTGATTTTGAGTTTACAATGGTATTGATATAGCTAGTTGCAGCTCCATTTGTTTGAGCACTACGAGCTTGTTTTTCCAAAGATTGGTTACGAGAAACAATGTTTTTGGAAAGTTCTGTAATCTCACCCTCGAGTTTCTTAGATTCTGCTTGTAATCTATCATTTTCAGCTTGCAAGTTAGACTGCTCAGCTTGAATAGCTGATACTTGCTCCTGAATTTGGTCAACTTGTTTTTGGGCTTCTTGTTGTTGTGCTGTTAAGTTACTAATTTTATTATCTTGAGCAGCAATTTTGTCATCAGTCGTTTCTGCATGCGCAGTTGTTAAAACAGCTACTTGAGAAACCATTACTGTACTTAATAAAAGTGACGCTAAGATTTTTTTCTTCATATTACGTAGATACTCCTTCTTTTAAAGACAATACTAGTATACCAAAAAAAGGCCTAATAAATATTACGCCTTTGTTACATTTATATGTCGTTCTTATAGATAATATTTTTCAAAAATAAATTGAAAAACAGTAATCCATAAAAAATTTAAAATCATCGTCGGTACCAAGCTATAGACTATAAAAATCGACATGCTATCTACTGTCAACCCTACCATAAAAGCCAAAAGATAACTACCCATTTCAAACAGGAAGGTCAGGACAATCATAGAGAGCATTCGTGTCCAACGATTCAACAAAATAACACTATTCAATTTCTGAAGAAGGGCTCCCAATAAGATAAATAAGAGAGTTGCAATCCCTATTAGATGGAAAAAGTAAACATCGTAAACCAAGCCTATCACAAAACAATAGACTAGATAGAGATATTCTGATACTTCTATCGTCT
>NZ_VMLT01000181.1:0-1349 GCF_013276815.1 Streptococcus sp. 1055
ACGAAGTCAGTAACCATACATACGGTAGGGCGACGATGACGTGGTTTGAAGAGATTTTCGAAGAGTATTAACTATTATGCTTTACAAACTAGTGTAGAAGTGATATACTATAGGTGAAGTTACTAGTAGGTATTACAAAATAGATTAGAAGGGAGAAGTGATGAAAGAAACTCAGCTATTAAAAGGTGTTCTTGAAGGTTGTGTCTTGGATATGATTGGTCAAAAAGAGCGGTATGGTTATGAGTTGGTTCAGACTTTGCGAGAGGCTGGATTTGATACTATCGTTCCAGGAACTATTTATCCTTTGTTGCAAAAGTTAGAAAAAAATCAATGGATAAGAGGCGACATGCGCCCGTCGCCAGATGGTCCAGATCGGAAGTATTTTTCATTAATGAAAGAAGGAGAAGAGCGTGTCTCGGTCTTTTGGCAACAATGGGACGATTTGAGTCAAAAAGTAGAAGGGATTAAGAATGGGGGTTAAACCATGAAGAAAATGAAGTATTATGAAGAAACAAACAATTTGTTGCATGAGTTTTCTGAGGACAATCAGCAGTATTTTGAGGAGTTGTGGGAAAGTTTTAATCTTGCTGGATTTCTCTATGATGAAGACTATCTCAGAGAGCAGATTTATTTGATGATGTTAGATTTTTCAGAAGCAGAACGAGATGGCATGAGTGCAGAGGATTATTTAGGTAAGAATCCTAAAAAATTAATGAAAGAGATGCTCAAGGAAGCACCACGTAGTTCGGTCAAAGAGTCCTTTTTAACACCAATTCTTGTCCTGGCGGTATTACATTACTATCAACTACTAGGCGATTTTTCTAAAGGTCCTCTCTTAACAGTCAATTTGCTCACGTTTTTAGGGCAACTTCTTCTTTTTCTAGTTGGCTTTGGGCTTGTGACTACAATCTTACGTTGGAGCTTAGTCCAAGATTCTTCTAAAATGAAAATTGGCACCTATATTGTCGTTGGGATTCTTGTTCTGCTAGTTGTTCTGGGATATGTAGGAATAGGAAGTTTTGTACAAGAAGGAGCCTTTTATCTTCCTGCTCCCTGGGACAGTTTCCTTGTCTTTACGCTTTCTCTAGTCATCAGTATTTGGAATTGGAAAGAAGCGGTCTTTCGTCCCTTTGTCAGTATGATTGTTGCCCATCTTGTGGTGGGTTCTCTGCTCCGTTATTATGAGTGGATGGGCATTTCAAATGTTTTCCTCACAAAGATTATTCCTTTAGCTGTCCTCTTTATTGGAATCTTTGTCTTGTTCCGTGGGTTTAAGAAGATAAAATGGAGTGAAATATAGTCAAAAAGCCGTTGCAAAGCGGTTTTTTGTTATAATCCCATCTTTGACA
>NZ_VMLT01000019.1:0-26390 GCF_013276815.1 Streptococcus sp. 1055
TTTTAACTTTTTTTTTTTGTTTATTACCATAAAGAATTATTTATTCCTTTAACTTGCTATTTTGAACTAAAAACTTTATAATGAAATTAAGCAAATAGGAAGGTTTATTATCTTTAATGAATACACTCGCAGAGAAATTCAGATTGAAAAGAAAAGAGTTGAGACTCTCCCAACAAACTCTTGCAGAAGGAATTTGTGAACAAAGCCAGATTAGTAAAATTGAGAGAGGGCATTTCATTCCCTCCGCAGACCTTTTGTTCAAACTCTCCCAACGACTCGAAGTGCCATTAGATTATTTTTTTAATGAACAAATTGAAATTAAATCTAACCTCTCTAATTTCAAGCAATTATCTGCTCGACTATTAGATGACAGAAATTATGACAATTTGGAATATATTTATAGAATAGAGATTGAACGAAGTACTTTTCTAACACTAGAAGACCGAACTTACCTTGAATGGATTAAAGCTATTATTGACTTCTATCAATATGACAGTAAGTGTGAGGCAATTTCTTCATTGGAAAATATATTATTAAAAGTCTCCTCAAATACTCTGATTTATTTAAAGGCGTTGAATACTCTATCTAATTTCTATTCCTTAGTGGGTCTTGAACAAGAATATGAGGCAAACTACTCTCATTTGATGGAGTTATATCAGACAAAAAATTTTGAGCATCAAGAGTTTTTATTTGGCTACATCAGAGTTCGTTACAACTACGCTCACTACCTAGTATCAAAGGAAAAATATAATGAAGCCATCCAAGAAGCTCTTGAGACTATCGAACTCTGTAAAGAGAGGCAAACAAGTTACCAACTAGCTCCCCTGCTCGTTCTCGTTGGAAATTGTGGAACACAATTCCTTGGCAAAGAACAAGTCAAAAATTATTATATAGAAGCAAGAGAGCTATGCAAGATTTATAACAATCCTTTAATGCTGATGAAGATAGAAAATTATTTGAAGGAACTAGATGCTGTTTAGTTTATCTTGATATTGGAGTGTTACTGAAACATTAAATAGCCTGTAAGGCTGATAGTTAGATTAATACTATCAGCCTTATGATTATGTGACTATTAGTTCGTCTCGCTCCGTTAGGTGCGAGACAAAAAAACCACCCGCTATGCGGGTGCAGTTCATTCAACACCTGATAGTATGCGTTTTTTAGGGTTTTAAAGACTGATTGCTCAGTCTCTTTTTCATTATAATTCAGTTATAATTTAATCTTATTTGAAAAAGTGGGTGATGCTTTTCTTTAACAAGACTATGATGATAGTACTTCCAAAAGTTATAGATCCCATGTTATCTTTCAAGTATCAGTGCTCTAAATTCGCTATATCTTGTTAGGGTTTTGGTAGAATCATTGATAACAGACTGTTGCAAATCTAGTTAGCTGCATGATTTATATTTATATATTTTTCTAGTAACCAATCTATGATATTTTTCTTCTCAATTCCATTGTAATTTGCTGTTGGCTGAATCGTATCCATTGTTAATAGATATTTTGGGAATTGATCTTTAATGGCTTCTAGTGGTCTAAGTTTTCTTTCTAGTGTTTCTGGAGCAAGTGTTGTTTCACTGACTTGATAATAAGCGTAGTGGCCAAGATCAGTTACAACAACAAAATCAACCTCATATTTATCTAAATTACCAACATATACTTGTGAATATCTACGTCTCAATTCCAAATAGACAATATTTTCCAATATATGCCCAATGTCTTCTTTGTGGTCTGGTAATAAGAGGTGTCGTAAACCTAAATCAACGGGATAATATTTTTCTAAGCGTTGCAATAATGCTCGACCTTTTACATCAAAACGTGGAACGGAATAAAAAAGTAAGCTGTCTGTCAAAGTCGTCAAATAATTTTCTAAAGTATTATGGGAGATTGAAACATTTTGGCTGACCAGGGTATTGCGAATCTTATTTGTTGATATTAAGCTACCTGTACTACTGAGAAGGGTTCGGACAATGCGCTCAATAATAGTAGGATTTGGATTTCCCAATCTAGTGACAATATCATTTAACAGTATGGAGTTATATATTCCTCTGAGATAGTCAATTTTTTCAGCGTAAGATGATGTTTGCAATAAGTAAGGGAAAGCACTAAAGAGATAACTGTTAAAAATTTCTGTTGTATTCAGATTCTCTGAGAGAGATTGGCCTGATAGGTATTCTTCAAATGACAATGGAAGAATTTCTATCTCAACATACCGACCAGTCAAGTTTGTAGCTAATTGGCTACTCATAAAGTAGGCGTTTGATCCAGTCAAATAGAGGTCAACATTTGGTAGTATAAATAGACTATCTGCTACCAGTTCAAATTTTTCAACATGTTGAATTTCATCTAAAAAGATATAGTATGTTTTCTCTCCAATTAACTGCTCTTTTATATAAGCAAATAATGTTTGAAAATGTCGGAGATCATAGTAACTCAGATCCTCAAAATTGATGGATATGATTTGATCCTCGTCTACCCCAGTTGCTATTAACTCCTCTTTATAGAGTTGAAAGAGAACAGATTTACCAGCTCGCCTAACTCCACTCACAACTTTGATGATTTGTCGGTCACGATGTCTTCTTAAAAAATCTAAATAATGTGGTCTTTTGATATAGTTCATAATAGTTACCTCAAAGATAGTATAATACAAATAGTAACTATTTTCAAATATTTAGAAATAATATTCAATTTATTTGATTATTTCTAAGTATTTAGAAATAATATCACAGGCTTTCTAAATATCTTCAGAAGAGAAAATGCCGATAACAAAAGAATTTGAACTGGCACGAAGTAGCTGTGCATTTGTTGTTGAACTACTACATCATCTTTGTGATACAGTAGTTCGTATTTTTCGCCAAATTTCAATTACATAAGCTCCGAAAACTATAAAGTGATAACCCTTTGATAACCTCTCGATTTTTAAAAGGGTTATATAAATTGTGGTTTCATATCTCAATAATTATTGGTTTTAGCTATAATTTAGTGTAAGTATCATGATGCGAATTTAAGAAAACTCAAAAGCTGTCCAATTCTCTAACCGTTAAGAACGAATTAGAATACAGCATTTACAACACCTATGGCTCAAACTATAGAGTATGTTTTAAATAATTTTTAGTAAAATTTACACCATTACTTTTTAAGATTATGATAAGTGAACCACCAACAGCCATTGGATGTTATAGTAGATTGAAATAAGATATGAACAACTCTACTAGGAAAGTCAAATTAATTTCTAGAAATGTTTTAGTAGCTACAGCGTACTATTCCAAACTCAACTAACTATAGTAGTTGGATCAGTTATTTTCTGTTGAAAGTAGTTCGCTAACTTCATGCCAAACTTCATTATTTAATTCTCAAAAAATTTTTAAAAAAGCGCTTGCAAAAATAAAAAAATGTGATATACTTAATTCATGGATTGTTACTGGTCATGCAGGCAAAACCTAAACAAATACGAGATAAGAAGCGATACTTTGCTTTCTATTTGGTATGTGTTTAGGTTTTTTTGTTACCTATTTTCCGGGAATAAGTAGTCAACTGATGACCAAAAAATATAAGGAGGTCCAATATGGCTAAATATACTGAGTTAGCACAAGATATTATTAATCACGTTGGTGGACGTGAAAATGTGAGTAGCGTTAAACATTGTGTAACACGTTTACGCTTTACACTTAAAGATGAAAGTAAAGCTGATACAGATTATCTCATGAAGCGAGATGGTGTAGTAACAGTTATTAAGGCAGGAGGTCAGTATCAGGTAGTAATAGGGAACCATGTTCCGGATGTTTATGCAGAGGTATTAGCAGTAGGCAGCTTACAAGGTAGTGGGGCAGTAGATGCTGATGAAGAAGATAGTGTTAAGAAGAATCCTTTAGATGCTTTTATTGATATTGTCTCAAGTATCTTCCAACCTTTCCTTGGCCCACTGGCAGCAGCTGGAATTATAAAAGGGATTGTTGCTATTTTAACTGCTTTCTTCGGATGGACTGCTACAAATAATGGAGTTGCTCTAGTTCTGACCGCAGCTGGTGACGGATTTTTCCAATTTTTGCCAATGATGATTGCTTTAAATGCAGCTCGTAAATTTAAAATGAATGAGTTCACCGCTTTAGCAATTGCTGCGTCTTTAGTTTATCCAAACTTAGAAGCAAGTGTTAAGAGTTTGACTGAAGTAGGTGCATCTAACTTTTTTGGAATTCCTTTAAGCATGCCCGCAGGAGGTTATTTATCAACAGTTATTCCAGCTATTCTAGCTGTATGGGTAGCTTCTAGAATTGAAAGATTTATCAAAAAGATTACACCAGATACAGTTAAGCTTTTTGTGGTGCCGTTTGTAACTTTGATTGTTTCAATTCCATTGACTTTCCTACTAGTTGGTCCTATCGCTAATACAGCGTCTGATTTACTAGGGGCATTCTTAAGTTCAGTTTATAATTTTAATCCTATAATTTATGGAGTCCTTCTAGGTACTTTATGGCAAGTGATGGTTATGTTTGGACTTCATTGGGGCCTTGT
Organism: Streptococcus sp. 1055; assembly: GCF_013276815.1. Taxonomy (NCBI): domain Bacteria; kingdom Bacillati; phylum Bacillota; class Bacilli; order Lactobacillales; family Streptococcaceae; genus Streptococcus; species Streptococcus sp. 1055. Next base: position 4,510 of record NZ_VMLT01000019.1, read on the forward strand.
GCCGTTGGCAATACTTGAACTCACTCAGACTGGTTCAGGAGTCATTCTAGCAGGCGCTTTGTTACCATGTTTTACACAAACAGGTGTCCTTGCAGCAATTATTCTTAAAACGAAAGAAAGCAAGGTAAAAGCAATTTCTACTCCAGCTTTGATTTCTTCAATCTTTGGTGTTACTGAACCAGCTATTTATGGTGTAACGCTTCCAATGCGTACGCCATTTATTATCAGTTGTGTCGTGTCTGGTATTGTTGGTGGATTTGTTGGCATGTTCAACGTAACTATGTATTCAGTAGGTGCTTTGGGAATTTTCCTTTACCCATCTCTTGTTAGTCCGGATGGTAATTTTGGAAGTTTATATGTAGCTTTAGTTGGCACAGCAATTGCTATTATCCTCTCATTTGCAATTCAAATGTTCTTACCAGTCCCAACACTTTTTGAAAAAAATCAGAAGAAAGCAGTCACTGAAGAAACTAAAAACGATAAAGTAGAAGTGGGGAATCAAGTAATTTCAAGTCCAATTGTAGGAAATATTATTCCACTTTCAGAAACACCAGATCCAGTTTTTTCTAGTGGAGCGATGGGACAAGGAGTGGCTATTGAACCAACTATTGGGGAAGTTGTTGCACCAGCAGATGGAACAATTCGTCTTCTCTTCCCTACAAACCATGCTATTGGTCTTGCAACAGATGATGGTGCCGAATTACTGATTCATGTTGGTATGGATACAGTTGAGTTAGATGGATCTGGCTTTAAAGCTCATGTAGTTCAGGGTAATAGAGTTAAAAAGGGTCAATTATTGTTGAGTTTTGATATTGAGTCAATCAAATCAGCAGGCTATTCAGTCACAACACCAATCATAATTACAAATACTAGTAACTATCATAGTGTAAACACAATTGCAAGCGGTAAAGTCAACTTAGATCAAAACTTGCTAGAAATTAGATAGTCTAAATGGAGGTATGGGAGACGATTCAACTTCCATACCTCATTTTTGTGTTATACTATAGATACTAATAATTGGGTGAAGTCATGAAAATTAAAAAAATATTTAATAATAATGTAGTCCTATCTGAAATGAAGGATCAGGAAATCATTGTAATGGGAAGAGGTTTAGCATTTGGTAAGAAAGTTGATGACGAGCTTGATGAAAATAAGATAGATAAACGTTATATTTTGTCTCAAAATCACAGAGAAATTTTTTTTGAAATTCCTGCTGAATTATTAGAGGTTGCAGATAAAGCTATATCTTTTGCTAAATGTACATTAGATAATGCTATTAAAGATACAGCTTTTCTATCATTGGCAGATCATATGTATGGAGTTGAACAAAGAATTCGTGCTGGATTTTTTATGAAGAATTTTCTCATGTGGGATATTAAACGCTTTTTTCCTAAGGAGTATGAGGCGGGACTATATGCTAATGAGCTTTTGAGTTCTTATTTGGGTCAAGAATTGCCTGATGATGAAGCTGGGTTCATGGCGCTAACATTGGTAAATAGTGAGTTAAATTATAAGAATTCAAACGCTCGAGATTTAACACAGTTAATGGAAGAGATTATGACTATCGTGAAATATAGTTTGGAAATTCCATTGGAACAAGATGATATTTATGTTCAACGATTTATCACTCATTTAAAATTTTTTTGTGAGCGTGTATTAACAAATACAAACCAAGAAGAATTGGATGATTCTTTAATGTTTGAGCTAATGTGTAAGAAGTATCCTATTGCATATGAAACAACTAAAAAGATTGCCTTACATCTAGAAAAAACTAGACAGTATTCTATTTCTGATGATGAGCAGTTATATTTAACGATCCATCTCTCTCGTATTCGAAAGAAATAAAAAAGTCATGGAGATTTTTAAATTTCCATGGCTTTTTGTTATTGCAGATGATAATTGTTAAAACTAACGGTTCTAATAAATTAATTTATCTAATTTTTATTGATTAGAATTATTATTCCAATTGCTAAAATCATGATTGATAACTTCTTCTAAATAAAAAATATCGTTAGAGTATGTGAACTTGAGAATTCAACAATTTGTCATTCTATTTTGAATAGTTGTTTGTTCTTACTTTTCCCAGACTCTGGCAAAATTTCGAATAGCTGCTCCATGGGACACAATAAGAATAGAGTTTCCTGTATCTTCCTTCATAAGTGAACAAATAGTGTTATTTATGCGCTCTTGTAAATCTAATTGAGATTCTCCACCATAATAGACGAAGAAATCGTTATAAGGGATAGAGGGATTTAGATTTTCGCTTTCTCCTTCAAAAATACCAAAATTCCATTCTTTGAGACCTTTAATTCGTGTATAAGGTATTTTTCCATCAGTTACAATTTCCAAAGTATCGCACGCGCGCTCAGATTTTGAACTAAAAGCACTGTCAAAGATAATTCCATGTTTTTTGAAATATTCACTTGCTACTTGAGCTTGGTAAATTCCAAAGTCTGTTAGCGGAGAATCACACCAACCTTGTATAAGATGACGTTTGTTGAAAAGAGTGTGTCCATGACGCATTAAATAAAGAGTTTTTTCATCTTAATATCCTACAGTAAATTAAGTTTTCTAAAGGCATTATAAAGTCCATCTTGTCGAACATCATCTGTTATAATATCAGCCATAGCTAGTATTTCAGGACCGCCATTACCCATAGCCACACCAATATGGCAGGCTTCGAGCATTGGAATATCAACTTTAGCATCACCAAAAGCAATTGTATCAGTATGATTCGCTCCTAAATGCTTAAGAATGATGTTAACAGCATGTGCTTTATTAATATCCTTTACCCCTAATTCACCAAATAGAGCTGATTCTCCTCTACCTCCCCAAGTACCAGCTTTTAGGTGTGGGAAAACTTTTTTAGAATCTAAGTGATCTTGGTAGGAATTGAGAATAAAACTAATTTTATTAAGATCGTCTCGGTACAGTTCTCCACCATAAACTAATCCATGTAGCGCATCTTCTGGCTCCATGTTTAAAATTTGGTCTTCACTAGCTCCTTTACCTAAGGCATAGATGCGGAGTATCTGTCTTGCAGCATCACGAAAATTACGGCTCGCAAATAATCCGTTATTACTTTCAATATAGAACTCTAATCCTCTTGATTCAAGCCAATCAACAACTTGTTTGGCAGTCTCATACGGAATCAGTTGATGCATGAGAACTTGATTTTTGTACTCTATGTAGGAACCATTTCCTCCAATGATACCATCGAAGCCAATATCTAAAATTTTGTTTGGCATCTCAGCTTTACTTCGTCCAGTGCAAAGGAATACTAAGTGTCCATTTTTTCGTGATTGTTGGATAGCTATTTTAGCTGAATCGGGTATGTGGTTATCGTAGTCAACAATGGTTCCGTCAACATCAAGGAAGATAATTTTTTTCATATTTCTACTCCATTTTTTAGTTTGATTTTACAGTATGATAAAAAATGTTTCTACTGCTATTCTAGCCAATTGTAATACTTTTCTAAGGTAAAATATCTATTTATCTATTTCACCTCTATATTTTCGGGGTGTTGTTTTGTAAATTTTTTTGAATTGTCGATTAAAATTTGATAAGTTTTTAAAACCTACCTCTGAGGAAATTTCTAGAACTGATAGAGTTGAGTGTTGAAGAAGTTCAGTAGCTTTACGTAAACGATAGTGGATAAGATAGTCCATACAACTAACTCCTAAATTTTTTTTAAAGAAATTCATAAAATGTGTTGGACTATAGCCACATAGTTCTGCTAGAAGATTAATTGATAAATCTTCCTGATAGTGTTCGCTTATATAATCAATAATTTTTCTAATTTTTTCTTCTCTACGATAACCATCTATTGATTGTTTACTTGAATAAACGTAATTATATTGAAAGAGAAGATGAAGCAGTTTTAGTAGCTCACTTTTTAATTCTAGTTCAAAAAATGTCTTCCTATAGTATCCTATTTCCATTGAATTAATTAGTGTTTGTCGAATTTCTGTATAACCAGGTTGATTGGGTTTAATCACACGTTTAAAGTCTAGTTGTCCATTATATAGGGGGTGTAAGTAATGAATTGCTGCAAAATCTTTTGTAGAATAACCAATTAAGTCTAATTGAAAGTTGATTGCATCCATATAGTGATAGGTATTCTCAATTGGATGTATAGAATGTAAGGCATTAGGACGAATTAAAATAATATCTCCTTTCTCACTGTTAAAATAGTCTGTATCTATATGGAATCTTGCTTGTCCTTCGTGTACATATATGATTTCCATATCTGTATGCCAGTGAAAAAGAATATCAGGTAGACCATCTTCCATAATAGTCCGGGTAAGAGAATAGGGAATTAATTCATTTTTATAAGGCGTGTTTTTATGTAGTTGTCCAAGATCAATCATAGGTTTCCTCTTAATAGGATAGTATCGTTTTTTACTATTATTGTGCAAGATTTGTCATTTTTATTTAATTATAATATAAGTATAGAAAAAAACAAAGGAGAAAATAAATGAGTAAATTTCCTAAAGAATTTTTATGGGGTGGAGCTACAGCAGCTAACCAATATGAAGGTGCTTATAATGTAGGTGATAAAGGTTTATCGGTTCAGGATGTGACACCTAGGGGCGGAGTTCCAGTAAGTGATAATGATCTAAATCCATTCATTACAGAACTGCCTACAGAAGATAATCTCAAATTGGAAGGAATTGATTTTTATCACCGTTATAAAGAAGATGTTGCTTTATTTGCAGAAATGGGCTTTAAGGTATTTAGAACATCGATTGCATGGTCTCGTATTTTTCCAAATGGTGACGAATTGGAACCAAACGAAGAAGGTTTACAGTTTTATGATAATCTTTTTGACGAACTAGCTAAATATGGAATAGAACCTTTAGTAACATTATCACATTATGAAACTCCACTTCACTTGGCTAAAAAATATAATGGATGGGTTAATCGTGATTTGATTGGTTTTTATGAGCGCTATGTAAGAACTGTTTTCAATCGATATAAAAATAAAGTCAAATATTGGTTGACTTTTAACGAAATCAACTCCGTTTTACATGTTCCTTTTATAAGTGGTGGTATTGCAACTCCAGTCGAGAAATTATCTAAACAAGATCTTTATCAAGCGGTTCATCATGAGTTAGTTGCATCCGCTTTGGCAACGAAAGTTGGACATGAAATCAATCCAGAATTTAAAATTGGATGCATGGTTTTGGCTATGCCAACATATCCTATGACACCGAAGCCAGAAGATGTGCTGGCTGCGCGTGAATTTGAGAATCAGAATTATCTATTTTCAGATATTCATGCTCGCGGTAAATATCCATCATATATTCAAAGATTCTTTAAAGAAAATGATATCAATATCAAATTTGAATCAGGGGATAAGGAGTTATTAGCTGAAAATACTGTGGATTTTATTTCTTTCTCTTATTATATGAGTTCGGTTCAAGCAAATGATCCTGAAAATTATCAATCAAGCATTGGAAATTTATTGGGAGGAATTGCTAATCCTTATTTGGAAAGTTCAGAATGGGGTTGGCAAGTTGACCCTATTGGTTTACGTATAGTGCTGAATAATCTTTATGATCGTTATCAGTTGCCGTTGTTTATTGTTGAAAATGGTTTGGGTGCTAAAGACGTTCTAATTGAAGGTGCGGATGGACCTACTGTTGATGATGACTATAGAATCGATTATCTCAAAAAACATCTACAACAAGTAGGTGAAGCCATTGAGGATGGAGTAGAATTGTTAGGTTATACTACATGGGGATGTATTGATTTAGTATCAGCTTCAACAGCCCAGATGAGTAAGCGTTATGGATTTATTTACGTAGATAGAAATGATGATGGATCTGGAACATTAAATCGCTATAAGAAAAAATCATTTTATTGGTATAAAGAAGTGATTGAAAGTAATGGCGAAACTTTATATGATTGATTCATAAAAAACAAGTTTAGATCCTCATCTAAACTTGTTTTTAAAAATTTGAAGGATGATTTTGGAGGATATGAGATGACATTGACTATTCATGTATATTATAAGGGTGATGGAGATAGTGCAATAAAGTTTGCAAGAGAAATGCTTGATAGTGGCCTTGTTGAAGAAATTAGAAATCAAAAAGGTAACTTGAAATACGAATATTTTTTACCAATTGAAAAAGAGGGAACTATTCTCCTTATTGATCAGTGGATAAATCAAGAAGCTTTAGATGAACATCATCAATCAAAGACAATGCAGAAAATCTTAGATTTAAGAAAAAAATATCACTTGCAGATGCAAGTTGAACGTTATATAGAAGATGATTCTGGGATGCCAGAAAGCGATAAATCGTTTATAGACACAGGGAATTAGAATTATTGTGAGAGTTTTTGTAGTTTGAAAGTATTGAAAATCGTAAAGATATCATTACGAGAATACAAGAAGATATTGTTCTATTTCCATTAAAAATTACTTCTTTCCTTAACAATAAGGAAAAAGAATGCGTTTTCATCTTTTGGTTTGAGGTTTATAATAAGAGTATCAAAGTCAGGAGGAAAAAAGATGACTACTTTTAAAGATGGATTTTTATGGGGTGGTGCTGTTGCTGCTCATCAACTTGAAGGTGGATGGCAAGAAGGTGGCAAGGGAATTAGTGTTGCTGATGTTATGACTGCTGGTCGTCATGGAGTAGCTCGTGAAATTACTTTGGGAGTTTTAGAGGGTAAATATTATCCAAATCATGAGGCGATAGATTTTTATCATCGTTATAAAGAAGACATAGCACTTTTTGCTGAAATGGGATTCAAGTGCTTCCGTACCTCTCTTGCATGGACACGTATCTTTCCAAAAGGTGATGAGTTAGAGCCGAATGAAGAAGGATTACAGTTTTATGATAATCTTTTTGATGAATGCTTAAAGAATGGTATTGAACCTGTCATCACTCTATCTCATTTCGAAATGCCTTATCACTTAGTGACCGAATATGGTGGTTGGAAAAATAGGAAATTGATTGATTTCTTTGCTCGTTTTGCAGAAGTCGTATTTAAACGTTACAAAGATAAGGTTAAATATTGGATGACTTTCAATGAAATCAATAATCAAGCGAATTATCAGGAAGATTTTGCACCATTTACTAACTCAGGTATTGTATATGAGGAAGGTGATAATAGAGAGGCAATTATGTATCAAGCAGCACATTACGAATTAGTTGCTTCTGCACGAGCTGTAAAAATTGGTCATGAGATTAATCCAGATTTTCAAATAGGTTGTATGATTGCGATGTGTCCAATTTATCCAGCTACTTGCAATCCTAAGGATATCTTAATGGCAATGAAAGCTATGCAGAAGCGTTATTATTTTGCTGATGTGCATGTTTTAGGTAAATATCCTGAGCATATTTTCAAGTATTGGGAACGAAAAGGTATTTCAGTTGATTTTACTGCCCAGGATAAAGAAGATTTACTTGGTGGGACTGTAGATTACATTGGTTTCAGTTACTATATGTCCTTTGCTATCGACTCTCATCGTGAAAATAATCCTTATTTTGATTATCTTGAAACAGAAGATTTAGTGAAAAATAATTATGTTAAGGCTTCTGAATGGGAGTGGCAAATTGATCCAGAAGGTTTGCGTTATGCGTTAAATTGGTTTACAGACCACTATCACTTACCACTCTTTATTGTTGAAAATGGTTTTGGAGCTATAGATCAAGTTGCAGCAGATGGTATGGTACATGATGATTATAGAATTGAATATCTAGGTGCCCATATTCGTGAAATGAAAAAGGCTGTAGTTGAAGATGGTGTTGATTTAATGGGTTATACTCCATGGGGATGTATTGATTTGGTTTCAGCTGGTACCGGTGAAATGCGGAAACGTTATGGCTTTATTTATGTAGATAAAGATGACAATGGGAAGGGAAGTTATAATCGTTCCCCGAAAAAATCTTTTGGCTGGTATAAGGAAGTTATTTCATCTAACGGTGAATCAGTAGAATAGTATAAACAAACTGAGATTATTCTCAGTTTGTTTAGCATATTGAGGTGACATATGATTGGAAGTATTGCAGCAATTTTAACAACATTTGCATTTTTACCACAAGTTTTTCGTGTAGTTAAGACAAAGGACACAGGATCTATTGCTCTAGGTATGTATGTTATGCAAGTTATTGGTATTGCATTGTGGCTTGCTCATGGTATTCGTATAGGAGACTTGCCTTTGATTTTAGCAAATAGTGTTTCATTTCTACTCTCAGGAATAATTTTATTTTATAAATTGAAGTATAAATAATTTTTTTCCATATCATTTAGGAAAATGAGGGAATTGTCATTGGAAACGCTTTATTTTATAATAAAAATAGATAACAAATAAGCCAACTTAGCACAGCTTTGATTGGATTTAAGAAAAGGAGAAAATATTATGGCAAAAGCTTTAATTATTTGTGCAGCAGGAATGTCTTCATCACTTATGGCACAGAAAACGACAGAGTTTCTAAAAGGAAAAGGGAAAGATATTGTAGTTGATGCTATTAGTGCTACTGAAGGAGGGAAAGCTATCGCAGCAGCAGCTTTTGATTTGTATCTTGTCAGCCCTCAAACAAAAATGTACTTTAAGCAATTTGAAGAGGCTGGTTCTAAAGCAGGAAAACCAGTTGTACAAATACCTCCTCAAGCATATATTCCTATTCCAATGGGTATTGAAAAAATGGCCAATTTGATTCTTGAGAATATTTAATAAACATATAAAATGCCATTAAATATTTAAGTTAAGCTAAATTGTTTTGAGTTTGATATAAACTGATTTAAGTGTATAATATGCTTCAATATATGAAAACATACGTTTTAGGAGGGAATAAATGTGTTAAACATTAAAGAGAAAGATATCCTTCAATTTTTAATAAAAAATAAGGAACGTTTTGTTACAAGCAAAGAACTGGCAGAATATTTATCCTGTTCAGATAGAACTGTCCGTAATGCACTGAAATTAATTGAGAAGACAATGATAATTCAAGGCGTCCAGTTGATTTCAAAACAAGGTCAAGGGTATCAAATGTTTTTTGAGAATCAAGGTGCTTATCAGGAGTTTAGACAAACTTATGAACTGGAAGAAGACTATACGAAAACTGCGGTTTCAAAAGGTGATGATCGTTTAGTATTTATCTTAAATAAATTATTATTTGAGCAAGTTCCAGTTCTTTTTGATGATTTAGCTGATGAACTTTACGTTAGTCGTTCAACATTATCTCATGATTTTAAAAAGATACGAGTGATGTTATCAGAGTATAATTTATCTATTGAGAGTAGGGCGAATAAAGGAGTTTATGTCTCAGGCGAGGAACGTGATAAACGACGTTTTATCATGAATTATTTCCTAGAGAATCAATTTTTTAAAACAATACATTGCTATGTGAAATTTAACTTTTTTGATCAAACTGTTCCATTAGAAGAATTTGCTAGAATTGTTTTGGATGAATGCCAAGAGGCCAACCTAAAACTATCTGATTTTGTACTACAGAATTTAGTAGTTCACATAGCATTGTCTGTGATTCGTTTAAAATCCGGATTTGAAATAAAAAATATAGACTGTCAGATGACTGATGATGCAATAGAGAGAAAGGTTGCCCAAAGAATTCTTTCTAAAGTAAGTCAAGTAACAAATCAGGAATTTCCAGTTCAGGAAATAGACTACATTACTTTGCATTTGTTAGCTAAGAGTCAACAATGTCAAAAAAATCAGAAGAATATTTCTGAAGAAGTTTTAAAAAAATCTTTATTTAAAACATTTCAGGATTTAGGATTAGATGATATGTATAACTTTTCTTCAGATTTCCAACTAATTGAAGGATTGATAACTCATCTAATGACACTACAAGTACGTTTAGAAAGTCGAATTACCTTAAATAACCCTTTGGTAGATGAAATTAAACAGAATTATAGTGATATATTCTTTATGACTAGAGAAATTCTTGAAAATATGGCTACGTTCATAGAGTGGTCAATATCAGATGATGAAATAGCATATGTAAGTCTTCACTTTTTAGCTGCTATGGAACGTAGCAAAGAGAGTACTAGGTTTAATATTCTTGCTATTTGTGCAACGGGATTTGGTGCAGCCCAAATGTTAAGAAATCGTTTGGAAACGGAGTTTGGGAACCGAGTAGAAGTTGTTGATGTAATAGGCTATTATGAATTGAATCAAGAAAAACTTAGAGGAATAGATTTTATAGTATCAGCTGTTGATTTATCAAATCTATATTTTCAAATTCCAGTTTTTAAAGTTAGTGTATTTCTTAAGAGTGATGAGATGGAAATGATTCGCAAAGCTATGGATCGGATGCAAGTTTCAAGTCATATACAATCGTCAAAGATTAGCAAGTTTGAAAACAACAACTTTAGACAGTATTTTAGTAAAGAAAATTTTTTAATATGTACTAAATATGACAAGGAAAATTTACTTGAAAAGATGATTCAAGGTTTATCTGTTGGTGAATCAAATGAGTTTGAACAATCTTTACTTCACGGAATTAAACAGCGAGAAGAATTAAGTTCAGTCGTTTTTTCTGAAAAAATTGCAGTTCCACATCCTATTCAGCCCTTTGGTACAGAGGGAAAGGTTTCGGTTGCAATTTGTAAAGATTCGTTATTCTGGGATAATCAAAGCTCACATGTTCAGCTAGTATTTCTTCTATCTCCATCAATATATGGGAACGAAGGTTTGACAACTGTGACTAAAAAGATAGTCTCTCTGACAGAGAATGATGAATTGCAAAATCAGCTAATATCTTGCAATAACTTTGAAGATTTTATTAACATATTTGAGAAGATAAAATAGGAGGTTCATATGAATCAAGAGGAACTGCAGGTTGCAGCATTTGAAATTATCCTGCATTCGGGAAATGCAAGGTCAGAAATACATGAAGCATTTGCAAAAATGAGAGAAGGTAGTTTTGATGATGCAGAAAGCAAATTAAATCAATCAAATGAGATAATTCTCGAAGCACATCATGCACAAACTAAACTCTTGCAAGAATACGCAAGTGGAGTGGAAATTAAAATTGAAATTATCATGGTACATGCTCAAGATCATTTAATGACCACTATGACATTATTAGAAGTAGCAAAGGAAATGTTAGCTCTTTATAAGAAAGTTAACTAAATATAAGGAGGGAATGATATGGATAGAAAAGAACGACAAAAAATTGAACAACAACGTCGAGAGATGGCTCTAACTAATACTTTTTTCAATCGATATCTTCTTCTACGTTATTCAATAGCACTCTTCTTTTTTGGAAATGTTTATTGGCTTTTGAATCAGTTTATTAGTCCCTCGCCTATTATTATTTTCCCCATTATGCTCATAGTATTTTCTATTTTAGCAACTGTTGAACAATTTAAACTTTATGGAAATAGGAAAGAAAAGTTGGGAATAACACTAATGTTTGTTAGAATACAAATGCTTATTTCAATAGGATTACTTGTTTTAACTTGGACAAGTTGGTTTACGAATCTTTTTCCGATTTTTGAAAATAACCAAGTAGCACGTTTATTTGTTTTTGTAGTTCTTCTATTAGGTTTAGTTCTGAGTTTGTTAGACATTAGAAGAATTAAAAAAATTTATAAACGAACAGATAAGGCTTATCAACAATTTGTCCAATTGGAAAAGAACTCACTTAGTTTATAATCCTGATCTAGTATAATTTGTATTTGAAACTAGTCTTTAAAAAGTAAAAATTATTATGTTTTATTAAGGAGGTCTATTTATGGATCAACAAAACGGGTTGTTTGGTTTCCTTGAAAACCATGTTATGGGACCAATGGGCAAACTTGCTCAGTTTAAAGCAGTGCGTGCTATCACGGCTGCAGGTATGGCTGCTGTACCATTTACTATTGTAGGATCAATGTTTTTGGTATTCAGTATTTTGCCACAAGCTTTCTCATTTTGGCCAATTGTGGCAGATATTTTCTCTGCTTCATTTGATAAATTCACATCACTTTACATGGTTGCAAACTATGCGACTATGGGTTCTCTATCTCTTTATTTCGTTCTATCACTTGCATATGAATTGACAAAAATTTATGCAGAGGAAGAAGAACTCAATATGAATCCTCTTAATAGTGCCTTGCTTGCCTTGATGGCTTTTGTCATGACAGTACCGCAAATCATTTTTGATGGTGGAATGATGAATGCTGTGACAAGTCTAAAAGAAGGCGCAGTAATTGCAGATGGATGGGCAATGGGAAATGGAGTCGCACGTTTTGGGACAACGGGGATTTTTACCGCAATCATTATGGCAATTGTGACTGTTCTTATTTATCGTATGTGTGTTAAAAATAATTGGGTTATTAAAATGCCTGAAGCTGTTCCAGAAGGAGTTTCTCGTGGATTTACCGCTTTGATTCCAGGATTTGTTGTTGCATTCGTTGTTATCTTTATCAACGGTCTTCTTGTAGCAATGGGAACAGATATTTTTAAAGTCATTGCAATTCCATTTGGTTTTGTATCCAATCTGACTAATTCATGGATTGGTTTAATGATTATTTATCTGTTGACTCAACTACTTTGGATTGTAGGTATCCACGGTGCTAACATTGTTTTTGCATTTGTTAATCCGATTGCTCTTGCTAATATGGCTGAAAATGCTGCTGGTGGGCACTTTGCTGTTGCAGGTGAATTCTCTAATATGTTTGTAATTGCAGGTGGTTCTGGTGCAACTTTAGGCCTATGTTTATATATTGCTTTTGCCGCTAAATCTGAACAGCTTAAAGCAATAGGACGAGCATCTGTAGTTCCAGCTTTATTCAATATTAATGAACCATTAATTTTTGGATTACCTATTATTTATAATCCAGCTTTGGCTATACCATTTATTTTAGCACCAATGGTTACTGCTACTATTTATTACGTAGTGAATTCTCTAAACTTTATTAAGCCGGTTATTGCACAGGTTCCATGGCCAACTCCAGTAGGAATTGGAGCTTTCTTAGGGACAGCAGATCTTCGAGCTGTATTAGTTGCTCTAGTATGTGCATTTGCAGCATTCTTAGTTTATCTTCCATTCATCCGTGTGTATGATAAGAAGTTGGTGAAAGAGGAGCAAAGTATTTAATAAGTAAAAAAGCATATTCGATGATAAAATCCATATAGTTTAAATAATGAATGTTAACATTAGCAGCGAAGATATCTTTTTTAGATGCTCTTCTCTGCTTTTTTTATTCTTTTTACTGTGCAGGGGATGAAGCAAAATAGAAAGTAGTTCGAATAGTTGATTAACAGGGAACTGCTGTTATTTTAACAAAACAATACAGTAAAGTATGTTATCGTAGAATACGATACATTAGTAAAAAAAGGAAAAAGAACGCGTTTTCATCTTTGAGTTTGAAGTTTATAAAATAGGCTAAATGTGCTGAAATTTAGATATTACAGACAAAATAAAATTTTTAAAAGCTACAGAGAAACATGGTATAATGTAACTAAAGGCATGATTCAAATCAAGAATATGATTCTTAATCTCTGTTGCCCCAGAAAGGTCATTAGAGAGGGAAGCTGTGACAGGGGTGCTAGTATCACTCAACATGATACACACATCTAATTTTGTAGAGCTCACGTCTAAACAGACAAAACATTTCATTAAGGAAGGTCTCCTTTCTATTAGATTTGGAAGTTTTCTTGACTATTGTAAGGTTTCCCAGAAACATCTTGTTCCAACATCCTCGCATAAGAGAATCCTTATCACAGCCTGACAGAGCCGCCTGCATCCTACTAGATGCAGAAGTCAAGCTGTGGAAACAGCTAGTGTGTTGGAAGTTTGAACAAGGCTTGGGTAACAGACTTTTTAATGAAGTCCAAGCAACAAGGAGAAAAACCATGAGTCCATTCCATGACTCTATTGTTCTAGAAAACCTTGCAATAGTCAAGTGATAACAAATAAAACTTGGGATTGAAATATACCCATGATTATATATTACGAGGAGGTGTATTATGACGCAACGTATAAAAATAAATACTAAAGTTTTATTATCATATATTCATAATTCTAATACTCCTATTGAATTAATACGTAAAAAATTGCCTAATATAGATAAGTTTTTATCTGGAGATTTAGAACCAACATTCAATCAATTATCAGTACTTTCGAAACTTATTAATGTTCCTACTGGATTGTTAGTACTCAAAGAAAAAATTATACCTATTAGTTTAGATGTTGATTTTAGAACTTTAAATTCACAACGTATATCTGAAATGAGTTCGGAATTAAAAGCTACAATTCTTGAAATGCAAGAAAAACAAGAGTTTTTGAGAGATGCAGTTGAGGATGAATGTTATTTTGTAGGTATGTTTGATTTTAATAGTAAACTTGAAGAAGTAATAGAGAAAGCACGAACTCTTCTGGGACCTGAGATTACTCAAAATCGTTTTAGATATTACAGAAAAGTGCTAGGTAAATTAGGAATATATATTTTTTTAAATGGTAAGTATAAGGATAACACGCATCGCCCGTTAAATGTTAAAGAATTTAGAGGATTTGTTCTGTCTGATAAAAAGGCGCCTATTATTTTTATCAATCAGTTAGATTCTAAAGCAGGTCAATTATTCACGCTAATACATGAATTTATTCATGTATTGTTTGGTGATAGTGACTTATTAGAACCTGAAGAGGTGGGTAAGCAAAATAAAAAAGAGGCGGTAATAAACTCGATAACAGCCGAAATTTTAGCTCCAAAATCTTTAATTATAGATATGTTTGATGGAGAGAAAACGATAAAAGATAATTTAGAAATTATTGTAAAGAAAACTGAGGTTAGTAAGTTTGTCATTTTAAGGCGTTTATATGATTTTTCCATTATTTCCAAAGATACTTATCAATCTATAAATTTTGAACTAGAGGAAGAATTTAATCAAATACAAAAACATAGAAAACCTTCTAGTGGTGGCAATTATAGTAATAATCTTAGATTCAGAATTGACAACAACTTTTTTAAATATGTGAATAATGCTGTTCAACAAAATAAGATTACATATACAGATGCTTTTAATATTGTTGGAGTAGGTTATAAAGGATATAAGATATTGAGTAAGGGGGAGGGATAGATGTATTTATTAGATTCAAACATATACATAAATTTTTATGATAGATATTATCGTAAAGAATTTTTCCCAACTTTCTGGCTTAAGTTGGGCAGTATTTTAAATTCAAATGTGCTAGTTCCTAGAATAGTGGTTTCAGAGAATTATCAAAATCCATGGTTTAGGGAGTGGTTAGAGGAAAACTACAAAAAAGATTTAATAGATCATAAATCTTATGCTAGAGAGTGGAGTGAAGTAATTCAATACATTCAAGATAGTCCTTTATATAAAGATACTGCTCTTTTATCGGAAAAAGGCTGGGCAAATGAAAGAATTGCTGATCCATGGTTGATTGCTATTGCTAAAAAAGAGAATTATACAATCGTAACTGATGAAATTAAAAATGTCAATCTTAATGATGTGAACCCTAGCAGGAATGCTAAAGTTCCAGATGTATGTGAAAAACTTAATGTTCAATGTATTTCAATGAACCAATTTTTCAAAGAAATTAGCCTATCTATCTGATGTTAATACTAGACTAAAATCAAAAAACATCTTACATTAGTAGTTATTAATCTTACAAACGAAGAAATACAGAAAATTGAAAAACTCCTAAGAGATTCGTCGTAGGCCAAATATCACAAACGTCTACAGATTATATTTTTGTTCAAAAGAGTTATAAGGAAATCATGGATCTGCTAGATTGCAATAAAACAACTGTTTGGAGGAATTTGAAGAAATATAAGGAGGTAGCATATGTCCTTAGATATAGATAAAGAAAAGATGACAATCATGGGAATAGCTTTTGAAAACAGATCCGTTTTTAAGAGTGTTTGGTATGCTTTAAGTACAAATATGATTGAAGGATGGCGACCTACGGTTAGTGATGTTGAAAAATTACGAGATGAAGCTCTTGCTCTGGGGATGACTTAATGAAGCGCAACTGTTATGAATCTTATGACTATGTTGATCCGGATAATTTATATACCGATCCGGGTTCTTCAGTTCTAAGAAATAAGCAGGAAGGAAAAAAGCATGTGAGCTTGAATATCGTATGATTGCTAGTAAGAGTTTGAAATTATTTATCAATCCTATCTTAGTTAATAGTTTAAAAGTAGTTTGTTTCACAACTGCATAAGCTTAGAAAAGTTGAAAAGTGATAACTCTTTAATAAACTCTTGGTTTGTTAAAAGATATTTTGTCCACTACATTTTTTCAATTGACTATTATTTGTCATAGATATAACAGATAGAACATTGCATTCAGAATAATGAAAAACGCATCAAAAATGGTGCGTTCTGTTTTTATGCTATCATAAAAGGAGGAAAACAAAGTGAAAATTTTTAAGGGAGAGTTTTATCGAATCTCTGTATTAACAGACAAGCTAGTAAGGTTAGAATACTCTCAAACTGGAAGTTTTGAGGATAGAACGACACAACTTATCTATAATAGAGATTTTGGCCAAGTTTCGTTAAATTATATCGAGACACCAAACGTACTAGATATTATGACGGACTATTTTCATCTGCACTTTAATAAAGGAGAATTTAACGCCGAAAATTTATTTATAGAATTAAAAGGAAATTTTGCCGTATATGGTAGTCGCTGGTATTTTGGTGAATCTATTGAAACGTTAAAAGGAACAGCTCGGACTCTGGATGAGGCAGATGGAGCAATCTCGTTAGAAGATGGAATTATTAGCCGAAATGGTATAGCCTTATTGGATGATTCTCAAGGATTTATTTGGGATGAACAGTCTGGTTATATTGAGAGAGAAAATCAAATTGATCTCTATTTCTTTGCCTATGGGCATGATTATAGAGGAGCAATCAGAGACTTTTACCATTTGACGGGTTCAACACCCTTGTTGCCAAGATATGCTTTAGGCAATTGGTGGAGTAGATATTGGCCTTATACGTCGGATGAATACTTGGATTTAATAGACAGATTTGAAACAGAGAACATTCCATTATCTATCGGTGTGTTAGATATGGATTGGCATATAACTGAAATTCCAGCTCGTTTTGGAAGTGGCTGGACAGGATATAGTTGGAATAAAAACTTAATACCTAATCCAGAACAGTTATTGCAACAACTTCATGATAGAAAGTTGAAACTCTCCTTAAATGTCCATCCTGCTGATGGTATACGGGCTTATGAAGAAGCTTATCCTCAAGTCGCAAAACGATTGGGGTTAAATGTAGAACTAGAAGAACCTGCCATTTTTGATTTTTTTAATCCCTCTTTTAGGGAATCCTACTTTAAAGATGTTCATTATAAGCTAGAAAAGCAGGGAGTAGATTTTTGGTGGATTGACTGGCAACAAGGGACTCAAGGCATGTTGGATCCACTGTGGCTTTTAAACCATTATCACTATCAGGATAGTTGTAAAAATGCAGAAGGTGGTTTGATTTTATCAAGATATGCAGGTCCTGGTAGTCACCGCTACCCTGTTGGTTTTTCAGGGGATACTATTATTAGTTGGAATTCCTTAAGATTTCAACCTTATTTTACAGCGACAGCATCTAATATCGGTTATAGTTGGTGGAGTCATGATATTGGTGGACACATGCTGGGGAATTATGACGAAGAGCTACAAACTAGATGGCTACAGTTTGGCGTTTTTAGTCCAATAACTCGATTACATAGTTCTAGAAGTCCCTTTAATAGTAAAGAACCTTGGTTTTTTTCAGAAACAACATCTAAGATTATGAAGAAATACCTTCGTTTGAGACATCAGATGATTCCATATCTATATACCATGAATGTAAAGACGCATGAGGAAGGTGCCCCATTAATTAGCCCAATCTATTATTTCTACCCAGAGAATGATGAGAGTTATAATGTTCCAAATCAATACTTTTTTGGAACAGAACTGATGGTGGCTCCCATTGTAGAAAAGATGGATTTGGCATTCCAATCTGCAAAAGTGGATGTATGGTTCCCTGAAGGTGAATGGTATGACTTCTTTTCAGAGAAAAAATACACAGGTGGTGTGAAGTTAAGTGTTTATAGAGACATTTCGACTATGTCTGTGTTTGCAAAAAGTGGTGCCATCATTCCCTTGGTTGGTTCTGAGATAGTTATGGGTGTTGATTTACCTGAAGTTGTAGATTGGTATGTATTCCCAGGCAAACAACATTCTTTTGAAATGATTGAAGATCAAAATGGTCAAAGATATAAAACAAGATTATCAATCGACTGGGAAATGGGGATGGTAGAGTTAACATTACAAGGAGATTCTAGTATCGTTCCAAACAATAGAAAACATAGAATTCATTTTAAAGGAACGAATGTGTCTATCATTGAATTGCCAAATAAGAATGATACAGCTAGATTTGAATGGAAAGATAATAAAAGGACACCCCTAAATGATGAAGTTTTTAGACTACTAAAGACGGCTTCTCTTCCATATGAATTAAAAGATAGATTGTTAAATCAATTCATTAATGCCAAAAATTCTCATGACTTAATGAATATCTTGCATCGTCAGGACGAGGAATTGAGAGGGCGTTTGTTGGAAATGATATTTACTAGCCAAAACTAATTGAAATAATTAGAAAGTCATTTGTTTAGTGTATATGAAGCTTCGGTATGGAATTTGTCATCATTGGTCACATTGAAAATGTGAAATAAGCACCTACAACATAGACTTTACAACACTTCATGTTTCATATCATGGGGTGTTTTTCTATTTAAGTCAAAGCCAATCAAAAAATCTCACTATTCATCAGGCTAAAAGAAACCTAATCATAGTGAGATTGTGAATTATAGTAATTTTTGTATCGCCTCTTCAATTTGTTTGGGGTCTGTTTTTGAAGAAAAGCGCTCAAAGACCTGCCCATCACGGCCGATGAGAAACTTAGCGAAATTCCATTCGATTCGTTTTCCTAGTGGGCCAGATTTTTGGTCTGTTAACCAAACATAGAGAGGGTCTGTCTCCTTGCCGTTGACCTTAATCTTGGCAAAACGTGGGAAGGTGGTTTGATAGTTTAGGCTACAGAAGCTGTTGATTTCCTCTGAGCTGCCGGGTGCTTGTCCCATAAACTGATTACAAGGGAAGTCTAAGATTTCAAAACCTTGTTCTTGATAGCGGTCATAGAGTTCTTGAAGTCCCTGGTACTGGGGCGTTAAACCACATCCAGTAGCAGTGTTGACAACCAAGAGAACTTTCCCACGATAGGCATCTAGTGGAGTTTCTTGATTGTCTTGGTTCAAGACTGAAAAATCGTATAGTGAAGTCATTGCTTGCTTTTCTCCTTCTGTTTGGTATTTTTAGGAGTTTTCTCCTCCTGTAGGGATAGAAAGCCGTAGGTCAGGGTTCCAAAAATGCTACCGATAATCAGGCCATACATTAGGAAAGGAACACTTTTATCGAATTGCACGAGCAACTTCCCAAAATCTGAAAAGGACATCTGCTGAACGAAGACTTTATGAAAGATGAGTAGGGTAAAGAGGCCAATCTGAAGGCCGATAAACACAATCCAGCTTCGGAATTTGATTTGGCCTTTGCTGTAGGTTTTGAGGACAATTTCTGACTTGTCATCTTTTTCCAGCTGGAGTTCTTTGACGACTCTTTGAGTTTTTAAAGTAATGAAAAAAATGAGTCCAGAGTAAACGTAGGGCATGGCATAGCGAACGGCTTCTATGAAGCGTCCAAATAACAGATAAAACAAGAAGAGGAAGAAGGAAGAATAAACGATTTGGACCATGGAACGGGCACAGGCTTTGTAGATAATCTCTTGCCGGCATTCATCAAAAGGGCCTTGGATATGAAAGAGATTTCGAAGTAGGCGAGTGGTGAAGTCTTCTTTTTTCATGTTAGTAATCTCCTAGATGAGTGGTTTTACTGACTTTCTTTTACGAATTGATAGAGATAATAAAGATAAGTGATAGAAGAAAGGCTAGCGATAGTCAGCAGTAAATAATATTTCCAACCGCTTGAGATGAGCATCAGTTGTGGTAAAGATAGAATCATAAAGTACAGTGCTAAGTTGAGTATGCGTGTTTTTTGGGAGTCAATCTTTAGATAAGTTAGCCCTTTGTTAAGTGCTGGAATAAAGACTAGCCCGAGGAATATCTCGCTGATTGGCAAGTTCCCTGAAACGATGATGAAGATGAGCAGGGAACTGAACAAAAGATGATAGGTAAGTAAAGTTACTAGTGATTTCATAAGGCACCTCCTAATCCTGGTCTTTTTTAGCTCTTGCAATACGAAGTGAGTCGACAATATGTATCATCACCCCGAAAAAGAAAGCTCCCAGTATAGTTTTAAAAATATGTTTTGTATTTAGAAGAGAACTGATAAAATTTGGATTTTCACTTGTTAGGGTATCAATGAGTGGAATTATAAAAAATATCACTGTTCCATAAATCGAACCTGCTTTCAGACCAGGATAACGTAACTGTTTCTGTTCTTTTTTCATGAGTTTCCTCCTAATCATTATCCTGATTTTTCTTGGCTTTTGCAATGCGACGGGAGATGATAATTTGTATAATCACTCCGAAGAAGAAAGATTGGAGAATACTTGAAAAAATATTTTTAAAAGTGAGAAGAGACTGAAGATAGTCCTGACTCTCACCTAGCAGTATATGGAGAAGAGGGGTTGAAAAAAAACTCATTAATCCATAGAGTAGACCTGCTTTCATACCAGGGTAGTGTAGTTGCTTGCTTTCTTTCTCGCTCAGCATATCTGGATCAATAGCTGTAATCCCTGTTTTTTTGGTTTGGGAGAGCACATAGAGAGCAGAAATCATCGAAATGCCGAATACCACAAGAGGATAGCCGATAGCGACAATTTGTGGGTATTTATAAGCGAGGACAAAGGGGATGAGATTTCCAAATGTCATCAGATAAAAGAGGATGATAAAGACTTGATTGCCGATACGATCAGCCTCGCGTCGTTTGTGTTCATCAAGTGGTCCTGAAATGCCATAAATGCGTTTGATCAGTTTTTCCGTGAAGGTTTCTTTTTTCATAAGTTTGCTCCTTTTTTAAAAATTATCCTCCCAAAAGAGACTGTTGAGGTCAGTTTGGAGGCTGCGGGCGAGATTGAGACAGAGTTCCAAGGTTGGATTGTACTTGTCGTTTTCAATCATATTGATGGTCTGTCTCGAGACACCGATATCCTTGGCTAGTTCTAGCTGGGAAATGCCCAGTTCCTTGCGAAATTCTTTCACACGATTCATCTGGTCTCCTTTCTAATTTATGTCGTATATATTTGACTATATTATATTCTTTTAAATATAAAGTGTCAAGTATTTTTGACATATTTTTTGAAGAAATAGTAGTCTCCTTGTCCGATTATCACATTAAAATGAAAGCTCTTCTAGGCATAAGAAAACACCTCTGTGTTATACTTGTTGTTCAACCACAAACACAAGAAAGGCACAGAGATGCAAGAAAATTATACTACAAAAGGTAAACATTTGACAATCGATAGCCGCCGCTTAATCGAAAGATGGAAAAAAGAAGGGAAATCAAATAGAGAAATTGCCTTTCTGCTTGGAAAAGTTCCTCAAACTATCCACACTGAAATCAAGCGTGGGACAGTCCGACAATGTCTTGGAAAAGGGTGCTTCAAAGAGGTTTATTCTGCCGACTATGCTCAACAGTCTTATGAAAACAATCGCAAGCGCTCGGTCAAGAAATCAAGCTTGACCAAGGAACTAAAGGAAAAGATTCTCCACTATCATAACCAAAAATTTTCGCTTGATAAGAAACAGGCTAGCACCAACTTTAAACCTGCTGGTCAATCCATCGAACAGCGGCCTGAAGCTATAAATCTTCGCTTGGAGAATGGGCATTATGATACTCAATTATTTTCAAAAAGCAACCTTGTTCATTGTCTGCTGACAGTGG
>NZ_VMLT01000002.1:0-69556 GCF_013276815.1 Streptococcus sp. 1055
TTGACTGTCCTGATCGATTCGTCCTATTCTTATTTCATTTTACTATATTTTTATGAAAATCTTAAAAAAATCAGTGAAATTCTGGATTTCACTGATTTGTATTAATAAAATTGTTTATATGGTTGATTGAAAGCTGTTAGGATTTCATCAGATGTTTGTGAATAATCTTTTGTTTCTTTCAAATCACCTTTGACAATAATACGTTCTGTAGCAGCAAGGTCTTCACAGGTTACTAATGTGATTTCATTGACCCCTTCTCTATCATCAACTTCATCAACACGATCCGGTGTCACACGTTTGACTTCACGTATTTCATAAGTATAAACTTTATTTTTATCGGTTAGATAAATCTTCATGCCATTTTTAGCATTATCTAAAGGAGAAAATAACATTTTATTAGCATTATCAACACCAAAGATATGGTGACTAGCTAGACTATAATTTCCTTCCCCCATTACTTGCTCGCGTTTCATTGTACCAGCTCCGTAGAAGAGATTAACATTATCAAGTCCTTTAAAAATCGGCAAATTCATTTCCAATTCAGGAATTGCAATTCCCCCAATAACTGGTAATTTTTGAGCATCCCATTGAGAAGTTAGAACAGCTTCCGAAGAGATAGCTTTGACAGAATCAAAGTCAAAATTGCCTTCTGTATCCTGATTTTCTTCTAATTTTTCTTTTGATACCTGGCTAACTTGATACTTATTGGTATTCCAGACTATGAAAATATTTCGAATTTGCGCATTAAAAATCAAAGCCAGTGACAGTAATATCAGAAATCCTGCTAGGATATTTGTCAGCAGATTTTTTCGCTTGTTTTTCTTTTTATTATTTTTATGAGACATTATTCTTCACCTTCTGTTTCATTTTCTGTCCCAACTTCTTCTTTTTCTGCCACCGCAACCGTTGTGAAAGTCACTATCTGAGCATCTTGATCCAGGCGCATTACTTTAACTCCCATAGTTGCGCGTCCTGTTTGTGAAATATTGGCAAGATTGGTTCGAATCATGACACCTGTATCAGTGATAATCATCAAATCCTCATCCCCTTGAACAGTCATAAGACCGGCCAGCAAGCCATTTTTTTCGGTAATTTTAGCTGTCTGCATTCCCTTACCACCACGACCTTTTGTTGGGTATTCAGTAGCGACTGTACGCTTACCATATCCTTTTTCTGTGATAATAAGAACCTCATCTTGATCAGTAATCAAGCTGGCACCAACAACTGTGTCTCCTTCACGAAGGTTAACACCTTTCACACCAGTGGCGATACGACTCATACCACGAACGGCTGATTGATTAAAGCGAACTGCATAACCAAACTTGGTACCAATGATAATATCCATATCTCCTTCCGCCAACAAGACATTGATTAACTCATCTTCATCCTTTAAATTCAGCGCTTTGAGACCATTTTGACGAATATTGGCAAATTCCTTAACACTGGTTCTCTTCACAATACCGTGACGGGTTGTAAAGAAGAGATAAGCATCATCACTGCGATCAGACTCAACATTGATAACCGTCTGAATATTTTCGTCTTCATCCAATTTCAAGAGATTGACTACTGGTAGCCCTTTGGCAGTCCGACCATACTCAGGAATTTCATAACCTTTCAAACGATAAACTCGTCCTTTATTTGTGAAGAAGAGCAGATGATCATGGGTGCTAGTTGACACTAACTCACGAACAAAGTCATCATCTTTCACTCCTGTTCCTTGGACACCACGACCCCCACGTTTTTGAGCAGTAAATTCAGCTTGGTCCAGACGTTTAATGTATCCTTTGTTAGAAAGGGTAATTAAGACATCCGATTCTTCAATCAAGTCCTCATCCTCGAGACTCAAGACCTGTCCAACCATCAACTCTGTACGGCGTTTATCGGAAAATTTACGTTTAACTTCATCCAATTCGTCTTTGATGATTTGAGAAACACGTTCAGGCTTAGCAAGAATATCCGCTAAGTCCGCAATCAGAGCCAAGAGGTCATCATACTCAGATTGAATCTTATCGCGTTCCAAACCTGTCAAACGACGAAGACGCATGTCTAGGATGGCCTGACTTTGACGTTCAGAAAGCTTAAACTTACTCATCAACTCAGCTTGTGCTTCCGCATCCGTTTCACTAGCACGAATGATACGAATCACTTCGTCGATATGGTCTAGCGCAATCAAGAGACCTTCTAAGATATGAGCGCGCGCTTCCGCTTTTTCCTTATCAAAACGTGTACGACGAACAACTACTTCTTTTTGGTGCTCGATATAAGCATCCAAAATCTGACGAAGAGACAAAATTTTCGGTATACCATTTTGGATAGCCAGCATATTGAAACCAAAGTTGGTTTGCATCTGGGTCATCTTGAAAAGATTATTGAGGATAACATTGGCTGACGCATCACGCTTGACTTCAATAACAAATCGAACACCCTCACGGTTTGACTCATCACGTACTGCTGTAATCCCCTCAATGCGTTTTTCCTGAACCAAGCGAACAATATGCTCATGCACCTTGGTTTTGTTGACCATATAAGGAAATTCTGTTACAACAATGCGCTCACGGCCAGTCTTAGTTTCTTCGATTTCGGTACGAGAACGTAGGACAATCGAACCTTTACCTGTTTCATAAGCCTTGTGGATACCTGATTTCCCCATGACAAGGGCACCTGTTGGAAAATCTGGACCAGGCAAGACTTCCATCAATTCCTTGGTAGTCACTTCAGGATTATCCATGACCAACTTCACTGCATCAATGGTTTCACCTAGATTATGAGGTGGAATATTGGTTGCCATCCCAACAGCAATACCAGTTGCTCCATTAACCAAAAGGTTTGGAAAACGCGCTGGCAAGACCAAGGGTTCCCGTTCATTGGCATCATAGTTATCAACAAAATCAACTGTATTTTTGTTGATATCACGAAGCATTTCCAGAGCAATCTTGCTCATACGTGCCTCGGTATAACGTTGAGCGGCAGCACTATCTCCATCCATGGAACCAAAATTCCCATGACCATCTACAAGCATGTAACGGTAGCTCCACCATTGAGCCATACGGACCATGGCTTCATAAATAGAGGAATCCCCGTGTGGGTGGTATTTACCCATGACATCCCCTGTAATACGAGCAGATTTTTTATGGGGTTTGTCTGGAGTAACACCCAATTCATTCATTCCGTAGAGAATGCGACGGTGAACAGGTTTTAAGCCATCTCGAACATCAGGAAGAGCTCGCGCTACGATAACACTCATGGCGTAGTCGATAAAGCTAGCCTTCATCTCCTTTGTCAGATTGACATTCACTAAATTTTTATCCTGCATTAATAAATGCCTCATTTCACAATTAGTAAGTAACAACATTATACCATAAATTCCCATCTATTTCAGCCTTTAAACCACTAAAACGTTTACATAGAGAACTATACGGCATATTCGTGACAAAGTTTTTTAAAAGTGATAGAATGAAGTTGTCTAGGGAAAATCCCCTAATAAAATTAAGGAGATGTTTAGAACAATGACTTCAACTAAACAACACAAAAAAGTTATCCTTGTCGGTGATGGTGCTGTAGGTTCATCTTACGCTTTTGCACTTGTTAACCAAGGAATTGCACAAGAGCTTGGAATTATCGAAATTCCACAATTGCATGAAAAAGCTGTTGGTGATGCGCTTGACCTTAGTCACGCCCTTGCCTTCACTTCACCTAAAAAAATCTATGCAGCTCAATACTCTGACTGTGCAGACGCTGACCTTGTTGTGATCACTGCAGGTGCGCCTCAAAAACCAGGTGAAACTCGTCTTGACCTTGTAGGTAAAAACCTTGCTATCAACAAATCAATCGTAACTCAAGTTGTTGAATCAGGTTTCAAAGGTATCTTCCTTGTTGCTGCTAACCCAGTTGACGTTTTGACTTACTCAACTTGGAAATTCTCTGGTTTCCCTAAAGAACGCGTTATCGGTTCAGGTACTTCACTTGACTCAGCTCGTTTCCGTCAAGCCCTTGCTGAAAAAATCGGTGTTGACGCTCGTTCAGTTCACGCCTATATCATGGGTGAACACGGTGACTCTGAGTTTGCCGTTTGGTCACATGCTAACGTTGCCGGTGTAAAATTGGAACAATGGTTGCAAGCTAACCGTGACTTGAATGAAGCTGACCTTGTAGAACTCTTCATTTCTGTTCGCGACGCTGCATACTCAATCATTAACAAGAAAGGTGCTACATACTACGGTATCGCTGTAGCCCTCGCTCGTATCACTAAAGCAATCCTTGACGATGAAAACGCAGTACTTCCACTTTCCGTATTCCAAGAAGGTCAATACGGAATTGAGAACGTCTTTATCGGTCAACCAGCTATCGTTGGAGCACACGGTATCGTTCGTCCAGTAAACATTCCATTGAACGATGCAGAAACTCAAAAAATGCAAGCATCTGCTAAAGAATTGCAAGCTATTATTGACGAAGCATGGAAAAATCCAGAATTCTAAGAAGCTTCTAAAAATTAATTTAACTATAGACAACTCCTTGAATCATCAGGGAGTTGTTTTTTTCTGTATTATAGTAGGTTGAAGTTGAAATAGCACCCTATCACTCTAAAACGTTGTTATAAAATGCTTTAAATTCCTAATTGATTTGTTCATATCTTATTTCAATCCATTATACATCTTCCCACAATAAAACGCATAATATCAAGGATTGTCAATACCTTATCTTATGCGTTTTTTCTGATTTCAAAGAATTTTGACTCAGCCTTCTTTTTAATTATTTTCAAAATAGGAATCAACCAACTTTTGAATGCGCCCTTCTTTAGCCGCTGGAATGGTATCTGCTAAAACAAAATTCTTCCTACTGATATCTTTAGAAAGATTGCCAAATATAAAATTAGTGGAAATGTTATAGATAATCTCAGACGGAGCAAATCCATAAACTTGATTTTCTAGGATATGTTTTAAACGTTCTTCAGGATTTGGAAATGCATCTTTTAAACCATTGCTATTATATAGTCGCTTAACCAATTCTGCAATATAGAGGCCTGACTTCATGTACAAATCAATAAATGTCTTAGATGGATCGTCAAATATCCCTGGATTTTCCTTTTCCAAATCATCCACCATTCTTTTTACCACACGTTTAGGAGTGAAAATCTGATTGGTTTTCTGTGGTGGAATATAGTCAAAAATATCTTCTTTTTGATCTTTAAAATAATCCGCCAACTCCTCTTTCTTACGAAGAAATTCTTGGATAGCTTCGTCAAATGTTGCTCGATCAAAGAGATGTCCTGCAAAATCTTGTCCACCATCTCTCAAATAACGAAATTGGTCAATCGTAATAGCAGTCACTTCAAAGAAAACATGCTCAGGAACAAAGGTATCAAAATTATCAAGTGTTAGAGATTGATTGCCATAGGCCATGATGAAACTTGGAATTGTTCGTGCAAATCCTCGAAGATGGTCACGAATCTCATCTTGAGCTGATTGTTTTAACTGTTCAACACGTTTTATCTCAACCTGTTCGATAAACTTCTCAGGCATTTTTTCCACCTCTTTTTTGAGTGTTTGCTCTAGTTTTTCTTTGTGAATGAGATTATTTTCTTCTAAACGTTTATCAAAATCTTCTTGAATCTTATCCTTTTGCTCCTTATCAACCGCTTCCTTGATTTGTTGCTGCAATTCTTGCTTGATATGAGCTTCAGAAATTTTTCTTTCGATATCATTTTTTCGAATTTCATTCTCAAATATTGCTGTAATTTGTTTCTTGATGTGGTCTGCTTCTCGAGTTTTAAGGTCATCATATCCAACTTTCAATTCCTCTACAATCACTGAAGAAACTGTCTTGCTCAAGTCATTGACTAGTTGCTTTTGAGTTTTATCCTCGTCCTTAGTGACCAGTTCAACAACAGACTGACCGAGTCCATAGACTTTTTCTCCAAAAAGTCGCATTTGTTGATTAACTACGATTTCATGGTCAACTACTGCATTTCCCTCATCATCGACTGTAACATCTGAAAAGTCTAATAGATCAGAACTATCTTGTACCTTCCCTTCCTTTTCAACTGGCAGCTCATTTAAAATATCTAGAACTGTTTGACTAGCTTGGAAAATACCGCTGATATTATCAAATAATAGATTGGACATAAAGCCACGTTTAAGAACTTCTCTAGCTTTTATCTGGCGAGGAATGGTTAGAACCGCCTTGGCATCAATTTCAACCATTTTACCAGCACGGTCTTCAGCTATGACAGGGAAGAAATTGAGTAATTCTCTGATGTTTTCTTCACGAGTTGTCGAAGTCCCGCCGCCTCCTGCAGTCGCAAGCGATAAGTTGTTGGCAAACTCATCAAAGAGAATCAAGGTTCTTTCCGGCGCAAAGTCAAATACATAGGCTCTTTCTTTGCGAAAGTGATTTCCTTTGTTATCGATCCATGAGTAAGGATTTTGAGCACGGAAGGCGGCCTGCATATAAAGTGCAGGTGATTTCAAATTCGATAACATCAATACACCTGTCCACTCAGGGATAGTGACACCTGTCGTCAATTGACCGACGGATAGGGTAATGGTTTTGTCATTACCTGCTATCGCTTTTCTAACCAAGTCCAAGGATTTGAGTTTGACTTTATCGTCTTCTTCGGACATACGTCCGTCACCAGCAGCTAGAACGATCTCATAGTTTTCATAGATGGGGTGTTCTTCTAGTAGGGCTTTTAATGCTTTGGCCGAAGCGACACGCTCCAACAGCCAAAAAGTATGCTTGAGTTCATTACGGAGTTCTTTGGTTGAAAATGGATATTTTTAATTGCTTGATAGAGTATCTAACCAATTTCTGACATCTTGCTCATGGATAAATTTACCTTTATCATCTGTAGCGAAAAATTCACTCAAGTCAAAAGCATAGTCAATATTTTCACCATCAAGTTGAGCGCCTTTCTCTAGCTCTTCACCAATCATCTGAGACATTTGATAGGTAAAGAGATTTAACTGAGGTAAGGTTTCATATGGATTTTCCTCTTCTTGCTCAGGCGACCAAATAGTTTTGGCTGCCTGCTCATCAGCATAAGACCAGTTATAGATTTGCTCCTCGGTAAACTCTCCCTTTGCCAATGCTTTAAATGGAGTTCCAGAAAGGTGTAAGGTAAAGTTTCGACGGATCTTATTAAAGGCTTGGTCAGTCTTGAAGGTATCAACTCCTTCATGAGCCTCGTCAATAACCAACAAATCCCAATGCAGATCAGTCACCCATTTGAGTTTATCGTGCTCTCCACCTAAATAAACAGAACCTTTCAAGTCTTGGAGACTGATAAAAGCAAGTTGTCTTACATCGTCATCTAAAATACCAACAAATTCTTTACGTGACAAAGTTGGACGACTCTTAAGGCTATCTGATTCAGAAACAAACTTGTAAGTCGTCTGACCTGCTATGAATGTTTCAAAATCATCATACCATGAGTTAGCAATGGC
The DNA here is from genome assembly GCF_013276815.1 of Streptococcus sp. 1055. Lineage (NCBI taxonomy): Bacteria > Bacillati > Bacillota > Bacilli > Lactobacillales > Streptococcaceae > Streptococcus > Streptococcus sp. 1055. The sequence goes on from NZ_VMLT01000002.1 coordinate 7,443, forward strand.
AGGGCGGTTTGTTACAATTAGGACATTGACAGCTTCCATCCGTCGAGCTAGGTCATAGGTAGACAAGGTTTTACCAAAGCGTGGTTTGGCATTCCAGAGAAACTTGCCTCCAGCATGTTCTTGGAAATAAGCTAATGTCTTAGCAACTGCTTCTTCTTGCTCTTGTCGCAGAGTATAGTCCTGTCCTTTTCCAGGTTGATAACCAGACAAATCATGCTGAACAAATTTATCGAATAGATTTTTAGATTTTTCAGGAGTTCCATTAAAATAGAACCATTCCGTCTTAGGACGACGTTCTACATCATGGAAAGACAAGAAATGGTGGAAATCATGATCCTTGAAAGTTTTCCCCTTATTAGGCTCTTCTGTGTAGGTCGCATCTCCAGTCCACAATATGTCTGTATCTATATGAGCAGTATGCGTTTGCTCCTTGATACGTTGTGTGACATCACGTTCTGTATACCCAATCTTAATCCAGCCTTCATTACTGGTTACCGTAGGTGTGGTGTAGGCATAGATTTTAGGATGAATCTCTTTAGTGGTTTTAATTTCTACTGGCATAAGTTTTCCTTTTTTGAACGTTTGCTAACCAAGTCAATTTATCTAACAAATGACTTTCTCATCTCATAAGTACAAAAAGGGTCAGGGCATCGTATGCTTCCTGACCTAATCCTATATAGTCATTTTAGATCATTGAGCACTATTTGTCAAATAAAAATACTTTTCTAATCCATCTCCCTTACATGATTCTCAATAAAGGCAATTTCTTCAGGGGAAAGGTCATATTTTTGATCAAGCTGGCGGTCAATATCAGCCACTGATTGTGTCCAATCAATGTCCGAATTGACCGTGAAGTCTTGGAGGGGGACGTAATACCAAGTTTTGCGTGAATTATGCTGAGTAACTTTCAAAACACCTAATAATACTCTAGCGAATTTAGTTTTAATAAATTTAATACAAGCATCGGCTTCAAATTTTGTTTTAAAATTACCAATAGATAAAAAAGTATCTGTATGCCCGATTAGGGGTGTTGATAAGACTTCACCTAAGGCACCACTTCCATTAGCTTCTGGTACAAAAACATTATAATTTTCGAATGTTTCCGGTAAATCTAAATATTTTTTATTAATATATCGATAAACACGTTCGGAGCCAATTCTTCCAAGTAGAGCAACATGGTCTTTTTCTTCTTTGTTTTTGAAAACAAAATCTAACTGAGTCAGTGATTTTGAAACAATTTTATTTTTTGTCCCTTTTCCTTGCAACTTTTCAGCATTTGGATAATCAGAAAAAAGTTCATCTGAAAATCTATAAATACCTTGAGGATAAACTAAATCAGAAAAAGTTTCAAAGTCTGGATGTTTTTCGATTTTTTTTACAATACTATTCAAAGATTCAAAAATAGTAAATACTCCGATTGGTCCCAAATCTTTATCAGCATCACGATAAGTTATTGCTACTCCACCCTTAATATCTGTTCCTGTGAATACTTTATCGCTTTTAAGCTCATAGAATTGAACTTTTAAATGCTTATCTTCTAGCATCTTTTCCATCCAATTTTTTGGAGTTTGACCGGCTTTAAATAAAAACCTTGCTGGGGTGATTAGTATAGATTTATCTGCGATTTTATAAGCTTCATCAATAAAATAGTGATATATCGGCTCATCTCTAGCTTCTCCTGTTTCCTGATAAGGCGGATTTCCTATCACGACATCAAATTTCATTTCACTTTCCTCGCTAGATAGGCGCTCAAAACCTATCATTCTATTCTTTTTCCAGTCTTTGATATGGGTTTTAGATTCTTCTACTTCTTGGACTTCTAGCTCATCCGCAAACAAACTCAATTGTTGAGATTGCTTTTGTTTAGCTGAATAAGGACTACTTTTTTTCAATCCATCCATCTGAAAGACATTGTAAGAAATAATAGTCGCAATTTCTTTCTTTTGCTCTAATGTTGGTTGATTTCCAGTCTTAGCTAGATAATAGTCCTCAAAAGTTGCCAAAAGATTCTCACGCGCCAAAAGGAGAGAGTCCCCTTGGTACTCATAACCATACGAAGCACGATAAGCTTCTTTTATAAGTTTATAAAAGGCGACTTCATCTGAAACCTCACGACTAATCCGTTGTAGTTTTCTATCTACAAACCCAACACGCTCAGATAATGGAATTTCCTTACCAGTCACTGTATCATATCTCGTTACCATATAGGGTGCTTCACCACAAGTTATCTCTAACCACCGTAAGTCAACATACTCTTCAAGACTTAACGAGCCTAGTTCCGATTCTACATATCCATTTTGCTTTGCGACCAACCACGTTGGTGTAAACACTTCTGCCCTTATTTTTGTCCGATCTTTTTGTTCATATTTGGATTTTTCAGATCTGGGTTGAATCAAGTTGGCATAGGTTCCCGTCACCTTACTTGGATTGATGCGATCACTTGGAGCAAATCCCTTTCCTAACAATTCATAAGAATGCGTAGCCCAAACAATTGATTTCTTTGTCGTTCGATCTTTTAAAAGAATTTTTAATAAGTCAGCCGATTCTTTAGATAAACTTTCTTCACTAATATCTATTGTCATAAGCAACCTCTCTTGTATTGTAAGCCCTATTATATCATATTTAAAAGAATGAAAATTTACTTGAAAAAAGTAATTCAATAAATATCTCTCCGATGACCAACTTCTAGAATAGCAACGACTAATTCATCATCTACAATTTGTACGATAACTCGATAATTACCAATTCTATAGCGCCATTGACCAACACGATTACCAACCAAAGCCTTTCCGTGTCGTCTTGGGTCTTCCAAAACATTGGCTTGTAAATAGTTTGTAATTAGCTTCTGCGTATAACGATCCAATTTTTTCAATTGCTTGATGAATCGTCTTGTCGGAACTAATTTATACAAATTATTCATCCTCCAAGCCTAAATCATGCATCATTTCTTCCCAAGTAATGGGTTCAACTCCTTTTTCCAAGTCTTCTAAATACTCTTGATAGGCTAAATCTGCCACACGAGCATCGTATTCGTCTTCTAGAGCTTCGAGAGTTTTGGTGCGGATCAGTTCCGACAGGGAAACTCCTTCAAACTTAGCCATTGCTTTCATAAATGTTTTATCAGCTTCAGAAACTTTTAATGTAATAGTAGTCATCTTTTGCACTCCCTTTTTTAATGGTAACACCATTGTATTACTTTTTAGGTGTTCAGTCAATATAAAAAGAACACCTTCTCAGCGTTCTTTCTATATGTCCGTCAAGGGTGTTGCGGTATCTGGTGAGGTATCATAAACCTTAAAGTCCACTCCGACTCCCAGATCAGCTTGAGCCAGCTGATTGACCATGGTCATATGAGCCAGTTCCTTGATATTGTTCTCCTTAGATAAATGCCCAAGGTAGATTTTCTTAGTGCGGTTTCCCAAGGTACGAATCATAGCTTCAGCACCGTCTTCGTTAGAAAGGTGACCGAGGTCAGATAGGATTCGTTGTTTGAGTCGCCAAGCGTAAGAACCTGCTCGCAAAATCTCTACATCATGATTGGACTCAATAAGATAGCCGTCCGCATTTTCGACAATTCCCGCCATACGATCGCTAACATAACCTGTATCAGTCAGCATGACAAAACTCTTGTCATCCTTCATAAAGCGATAAAACTGCGGTGCGACTGCATCATGGCTTACACCAAAACTCTCGATGTCGATATCTCCAAAGGTTTTGGTTTTACCCATTTCAAAAATATGCTTTTGCGACGAGTCTACCTTACCGAGATACTTGCTATTTTCCATAGCCTGCCAGGTCTTTTCATTGGCATAAAGATCCATACCATACTTGCGAGCCAAAACGCCTACTCCATGGATATGGTCTGAATGCTCATGGGTAATCAAGATGGCATCCAGGTCTTCTGGCTTGCGGTTAATTTCAGCAAGTAGGCTGGTAATTTTCTTACCAGATAAGCCTGCATCTACTAAAAGCTTCTTTTTTGAGGTTTCCAGATAAAAGGAATTTCCACTGGAACCCGACGCTAAAATACTGTATTTAAAGCCTATTTCACTCATTCTAGTCTTCTACTTCGTCCTCCCATACTTCTTCTTTCACTGCATCCTTATCATAAGGGAGCACAATGGTAAAGGTTGAACCCTTGCCATATTCACTCTTGGCCCAAATAAAGCCCTTATGTTGTTTGATAATTTCTTTAGCGATAGACAGTCCTAGACCTGTACCACCTTGTGCACGACTTCTAGCACGATCCACACGATAGAAACGGTCAAAGATACGTGGTAAATCCTGCTTAGGAATCCCTAAACCCTGGTCAGAAATGGATAAAATCATCTGGTCTTCAGTTGTCTTCATTCTGACAGTGATTTTACCCCCATCTGGCGAATACTTAATAGCATTATTTAAAATATTGTCGACAACCTGTGTCATCTTATCTGTATCAATTTCCATCCAGATAGAATTGATGGGATAATCTCTCACCAACTCATATTTTTTCTCCTTTTCCTGTCCTTTCATCTTGTCAAAACGATTGAGGATAAAGGTAATAAAAGCAGTAAAGTTAATCAGTTCCACATCCAAGTGACTGGTGGCATTATCAATCCGTGAAAGATGAAGGAGGTCCGTCACCATGCGCATCATACGGTTGGTTTCGTCCAGAGACACCTTGATAAAGTCTGGTGCTACAGTTTCACACAAAGCCCCCTCATCCAAGGCTTCAAGATAGGATTTCACGCTGGTTAAAGGAGTCCGTAACTCATGGCTAACATTGGAAACAAAGAGTCTCCGTTCGCGTTCTTCCTTCTCCTGCTCCGTCGTATCATGCAAAACAGCCACCAAACCTGAAATAAAGCCAGACTCTCGACGTATCAAGGCAAAGCGAACTCGAAGGTTCAAATATTCGCCATTGATATCTTGGGAATCTAGCAACAATTCTGGACTTTGGGTAATCAAATCACGCAATTCATAGTCTTCTTCTATCTTGAGTACTTCCAAAATGCTTCTATTCAGAACATCTTCCTGAACCAACCCCAGTTGCTTCTTGGCTGTATCGTTAATCATGATAATCTGCCCCCGACGATTGGTCGCAAGGACCCCATCTGTCATATAAAACAGAATACTATTTAGCCGCTTACTTTCTTGTTCTAGATTTTCCTGAGTGAGACGAATAACCTCCGACAAGTCATTCAAATTATTGGTAATATTGGTGATTTCAGACCCACCTTGCATATCAAGAACCTTGGAATAATCTCCTGCAATCAAATCTTTAACCTTTTGATTGACTTGCTTCAATCGAATATTATCACGTCTATTCTCCAGTAATAAGAGGGTCACAACAAGGATGAAACCTAACAAAATCAGAATAAAGATAAAATCTCTGGTAAAAATGGTTTGTTTCAGTAAATCAAGCATTATTTCTCATGTAATACCCTACACCACGGCGCGTCAAGATATACTCTGGTCGGCTGGGCGTATCTTCAATCTTCTCACGCAGACGTCGGACAGTCACATCAACCGTACGGACATCACCAAAATAGTCATAACCCCAGACAGTCTCAAGCAAGTGTTCGCGCGTAATGACTTGACCTGCATGCGATGCCAAATGATACAAAAGCTCAAACTCACGGTGGGTTAAGTCTAGTTCTTCTCCATATTTTTTAGCCACGTAGGCGTCTGGAACAATTTCTAAATCCCCAATTTGGATAGGTTGAGGTTTACTTTCTGCTTCCTGCCCATCTACTGGCATAGGTTGAGAACGACGCAGAAGAGCTTTAACACGCGCCTGCAACTCACGATTGGAGAAGGGTTTGGTTACATAGTCATCTGCACCAAGCTCTAAACCGATAACCTTATCAAATTCGCTATCCTTAGCTGACAGCATGATAATAGGCACACTACTAGTCTTCCGAATAGTCTTCGCAACTTCTAAGCCATCAATTTCTGGAAGCATCAAATCCAAAATAATAATATCTGGTTGCTCTGCTTCAAATTGCTCTAGCGCTTCACGACCGTTAAAAGCAGTTACAACTTCGTAACCTTCCTTGGTCATATTAAACTTGATAATATCCGAGATTGGTTTCTCATCATCTACAATTAGTATTTTTTTCATATGTTCACCTTTTTCTCTACTATTATACCAAAAAAATAACAAGAAGACACGATAGCTAGTCTTTGTTACTGTCTAAGTTGGCTTTTGCATAAGCCTGCCAGATTTTTTGTTGGGGTTTGGCAAGTGGGTAATTCTTAAATTCTTCTGGTGAAAGCCAGCGAACTTCCCTATCTGAAAAATCATGGAAGTCAGTCACCTGACCGGCTACAATTTGAACATGCCACTTGCGATGGCTAAAGACATGCTTGACAGTCTCAAAATAAACATCAAGCCAAGCAACATCTAGGTCATAGTCCTGCTGGAAACTCTCCTCTGGACTGGGGCCAAAATTCACACTTTCTTCTGCAACCTGATGAAAGAGGTCAAACTGCTCTTCTTGCGAAAAGTTATCAACTTCTATCAATGGGAAATGCCAAAAACCTGCCAATAGCTTTTCACTTTCATTTTTTTCAAGTAAAAATTGTCCCTGAGTATTTTTGACCACCAAGGCTTTTAGATAAATGGGAACTGGCTTTTTCTTGGGAGCCTTGATTGGATAACGGTCCATGGTTCCATTCTGATATGCCGCACTAAAGTCCTTGACTGGGCTTTCTTCAGGTCTGGGATTTACAGGAGACTCAATATCAGACCCCAAGTCCATCAAAGCTTGATTAAAATCACCCGGACGCTCTGGGTCAATCAAGATCTCCATCATTGCCTGAAAAATTTTGCGATTACTTGGAATCCCAATATCATGGTTGACTTCAAACAGACGCGCCAAGACCCGCATGACATTACCATCTACAGCTGGCTCAGGCAAGTTAAAAGCGATACTGGAAATAGCTCCTGCTGTGTAAGGGCCAATCCCTTTCAAACTGGAAATTCCTTCATAGGTATTTGGAAATTGGCCACCAAAATCAGTCATAATCTGCTGGGCTGCAGCCTGCATATTGCGTACTCGAGAATAATATCCCAGTCCCTCCCAAGCCTTCAACAAACGCTCTTCAGGCGCATTCGCCAAACTTTCGACAGTTGGAAACCAGTCCAGGAATCTTTCGTAGTAAGGGATAACTGTATCCACCCTGGTCTGCTGGAGCATAATTTCAGAAACCCAGATATGATAAGGATTTTTACTTCTACGCCACGGTAAATCTCTTTTGTTTTCATCATACCAACTGAGAAGTTTCTGACGAAAAGAAACAATCTTCTCCTCCGGCCACATGACAATACCGTATTCTTTCAAATCTAACATATCTCTAGTATAACACAGAAGGTTTTAACTGTCCTTTTCCTAGTATTAATACTCTTCGAAAATCTCTTCAAACCACGTCAACGTCGCCTTGCCGTATATATGTGACTGACTTCGTCAGTCTTATCTGCAACCTCAAAACAGTGTTTTGAGCAATCTGCGGCTAGTTTCCTAGTTTGCTCTTTGATTTTTATTGAGTATAAAAAGCCTCTTCCCAAGGGAAAGAGGACTAAATTTTATTGATGAACTGCTTGCAGCAAATAAGAAATAGGTAGGGCAAAAATATTTAAACTCAAAAAACGCATAATATCCGGTGTTGAAAAACCTTGATATTATGCGCTCTATTATGGGAAAATTTACTTCATTTTCTCCTGAAATTGAGTTTTTACCCAGTCTCTCAAAGTCAATTTCAATCCACTAGAACAAGCCTAGTACAGTTCCATCGCTTTCAACATCCATGTTGAGAGCTGCTGGACGTTTTGGAAGACCTGGCATGGTCATAACATCGCCAGTTAAAGCAACGATAAAGCCTGCACCTAATTTTGGCACCAATTCTCGAATGGTAATTTCAAAGTTTTCAGGTGCTCCAAGGGCATTTGGATTGTCTGCGAAGCTATACTGGGTCTTAGCCATACAGATTGGTAATTTGTCCCATCCGTTTTGAACGATTTGAGCGATTTGTATTTGAGCTTTCTTCTCAAAGTTCACTTTGCTACCACGGTAGATTTCAGTAACAATCTTTTCAATCTTTTCTTGAACAGAAAGGTCATTGTCATACAAACGTTTATAGTTAGCTGGATTTTCAGCGATAGTCTTGACAACCGCTTCAGCAAGAGCTACTCCACCTTCCGCGCCATCAGCCCAGACACTAGCCAATTCAACTGGTACATCGATTGAGGCACAAAGTTCTTTCAAGGCTGCGATTTCTGCTTCAGTATCAGAGACAAATTCATTGATTGCTACAACTGCTGGAATACCGAACTTACGGATGTTCTCAACATGGCGTTTCAAGTTGGCAAAACCGGCACGAACTGCCTCTACGTTTTCCTCTGTCAAAGCATCTTTAGCCACACCACCATTCATCTTAAGGGCGCGAAGGGTTGCGACAATGACAACTGCATCTGGAGATGTTGGCAAGTTTGGTGTCTTGATATCAAGGAATTTCTCAGCACCAAGGTCTGCACCAAAACCAGCTTCAGTAACTGTGTAATCAGCCAAGTGAAGGGCTGTGCTTGTTGCCAAGACTGAATTACACCCATGAGCAATATTGGCAAATGGACCACCGTGTACAAAGGCAGGTGTACCGTAAATTGTCTGAACCAGGTTCGGTTTAATCGCATCCTTCAAAATCAAAGCCAAGGCACCTTCAACCTGCAAATCACCTACAGAAACAGGTGTTCGGTCATAGCGATAACCGATAACAATATTAGCCAAACGGCGTTTCAAGTCCTCGATATCCGTTGCTAAGCAAAGAATTGCCATGATTTCGGAAGCAACGGTAATGTCAAAGCCATCCTCACGTGGAATACCGTTTAGAGGGCCACCAAGGCCAACAGTCACATGGCGGAGCGCACGGTCGTTCAAGTCCACAACACGTTTCCAAAGGATACGACGTTGGTCAATTCCCAGCTCATTGCCTTGGTGCAAGTGGTTGTCAATCAAGGCAGAAAGGGCGTTGTTGGCAGTTGTAATGGCATGCATATCCCCAGTAAAGTGGAGATTGATGTCCTCCATTGGTAGAACTTGAGCGTAACCACCACCTGCCGCACCACCCTTAATCCCCATTACTGGACCAAGAGATGGTTCGCGGATAGCGATCATCGTTTTCTTGCCAATCTTATTCAAGGCATCCGCAAGACCAATGGTAATGGTTGATTTTCCTTCACCTGCAGGTGTTGGGTTGATGGCAGTAACCAAAATCAATTTCCCAGCTGGATTGCTCTCAACTGCACGAATTTTATCAAAGCTGAGCTTAGCCTTGTACTTTCCATACAACTCTAAATCTTCGTAAGAAATACCAAGTTTCTCTACAACATCAACGATTGGCTTCAACTCAATACTCTGTGCGATTTCAATATCTGTTTTCATTCAAAACTCCTCTAACCTCTTATATGATAATTCATTATATCACAAAACAAGATTTTTAACATCCTCAAACTCTCTAAACGTTCGTAAATATCCATTTTTTTAAGGTTTTTAGAGCCCTTTCTTAAATTTTATATGGCTTTATAGTTTGAAACTATAGTAAATATTCGTTTCTACCAAAAATTTATCACTTTCATTTTACTTACCGTTTATTTTTGTGTACAATAGTGCTATGAAAATTTTAGTTACATCGGGCGGTACCAGCGAAGCTATCGATAGCGTCCGCTCTATCACTAACCATTCTACAGGTCACTTGGGGAAAATCATCACAGAAACCTTGCTTGCTGCAGGGCATGAAGTTTGTTTAATGACGACAAAACGAGCTTTGAAGCCAGAATCCCATCCCAACCTAAGTATTCGAGAAATTAACAATACCAAGGACCTTCTACTGGAAATGCAAGAACGTATTCAGGATTATCAGGTCTTGATCCACTCAATGGCTGTTTCTGACTACACTCCTGTCTATATGACAGGGTTTGAGGAAGTTCAGGCTAGCTCCAATCTGGAAGAATTTTTAAGCAAGCAAAATCATCAGGCTAAGATTTCTTCAATTGACGAGGTTCAGGTTTTGTTCCTGAAAAAAATACCCAAAATCATCTCTCTAGTCAAGGAATGGAATCCTGCTATTCATCTGATTGGCTTTAAACTGCTGGTTGATGTTACCGAAGATTATCTGGTTGACATTGCTAGAAAAAGTCTTATCAAGAACCAAGCAGACTTGATTATCGCAAATGACCTGACTCAAATCTCAGCAAAGCAGCACAGAGCTATCTTTGTTGAGAAAGATCAGCTTCAAACAGTCAAGACTAAAGAAGAAATTGCAGAACTCCTCCTTGAAAAAATTCAAGCCTACCATTCATAGAAAGGAAAGCTATGGCAAACATTCTCTTGGCTGTAACGGGATCAATCGCCTCTTACAAGTCGGCAGATTTAGTCAGTTCTCTAAAAAAACAAGGTCATCAAGTCACTGTTTTAATGACTCAGGCTGCTACAGAGTTTATCCAACCTTTGACACTAGAGGTACTCTCACAGAATCCTGTTCACTTGTATGTCATGAAGGAACCTTATCCTGACCAAGTAAATCATATCGAACTTGGAAAAAAGGCGGATTTATTTATCGTGGCCCCTGCAACTGCTAACACTATTGCAAAACTAGCCCACGGCTTTGCGGACAACATGGTGACCAGTACGGCTCTAGCCTTGCCCAGTCATATTCCTAAACTAATAGCTCCTGCTATGAATACAAAGATGTATGACCATCCGGCAACTCAGGCTAATCTGAAAACATTAGAAGCCTACGGCTATCAGCTGATTGCTCCTAAGGAATCCCTACTAGCTTGTGGCGACCACGGACGAGGAGCATTAGCTGACCTCACAATTATTTTAGAAAGAATAAAGGAAACTCTCGATGAAAAAACGCTCTAATATTGCACCCATTGCTATCTTTTTTGCAACCATGCTCGTGATACACTTTCTGAGCTCACTTATCTTTAACCTTTTTCCATTTCCAATCAAACCGACCATCGTTCATATTCCTGTCATTATTGCCAGCATTATTTACGGTCCACGCGTTGGGATTACACTTGGATTTTTGATGGGGCTACTTAGCTTAACTGTTAACACGATTACAATTCTACCGACAAGCTACCTCTTCTCCCCATTCGTACCAAACGGAAACATCTACTCAGCTATCATTGCCATCATCCCACGTATTTTGATTGGTTTAACTCCGTATCTAGTTTATAAACTGATGAAAAATAAAACTGGTCTGATTCTAGCTGGTGCCCTTGGTTCACTTACCAATACAGTCTTTGTCCTTGGTGGAATTTTCTATCTTTTTGGAAATGTTTTTGATGGTAATATCCAAAAACTCCTAGCAACCGTTATCTCAACAAATTCGATTGCCGAATTAGTTATTTCCGCAGTTCTAACCCTAGCCATTGTTCCAAGACTACAAACCTTGAAGAAATAAAAACAATCTCCGCTTTCAAGATTGAAGGTGGAGATTTTGCTCTATACAGTTTCTTTTTAGTGAAATCTTTACTAACTTTTAACTAAAAAATGATCTATAAACCCAAGTAAATCCTTGCTTTATTGTCTGGTTTATTGTACTATACTAGTGTATAAACAGCTAAAAAGGAGATTCTTATGAATACACGGAAAAAGACACAATTTATGACAATGACTGCCCTCTTAACGGCTATTGCGATTTTGATTCCAATTGTTATGCCTTTTAAGATTGTCATTCCACCTGCTTCTTACACTTTGGGGAGCCACATTGCTATTTTTATCGCCATGTTCTTATCGCCCTTGATGGCTGTTTTTGTCATCCTAGCCTCTAGTTTTGGATTTTTGATGGCTGGCTATCCCATGGTGATCGTTTTTCGAGCTTTTTCCCATATCTTTTTTGGGACTTTGGGAGCTCTTTACCTACAAAAATTCCCCGATACCCTAGATAAACCAAAATCTTCCTGGATTTTCAACTTTGTTTTGGCTGTTGTTCATGCCCTTGCTGAAGTATTAGCCTGTGTCCTTTTTTACGCAACTTCGGGTACCAATGTAGAAAATATGTTCTATGTTCTCTTTGTGCTAGTTGGATTTGGCACAATTATCCATAGTATGGTAGACTATACATTAGCACTAGCTGTCTATAAAGTGCTTCGAAAACACCGTTAAAAGGAAGAACTATGACAAAAGATCGCAAACAAGCCCTGCTCCAACTCTTGAAAGAAGCTCCTAAAGCCCTCAACGGCCAAAGTTTGGCTGAACATTTTCATGTCACACGTCAGGTCATTGTACAGGACATTGCAATTTTGAGAGCCGATGGTGCTCCTATCCTATCAACTAATCGTGGCTACATCTATAAGCAAGTTGATACCAATCCTTATGTCCATAAACTTTTCAAGGTGAAACATGAAGTTGAAGAAATCGGTCAGGAACTCCTTGCTATCGTAGATAATGGAGGGCGTGTCCAGAATACCTTGATTGACCATCCCGTTTATGGAGAAATTGAAACCTTGCTGAAACTGTCTTGTCGCAGAGATGTGCAACATTTTCTAGAACAAGTCGAGCATTCTGACTTTAGACCTCTGTCTGAATTGACAGATGGCATTCATTACCACCTAGTCGAAGCCGAAACACAACAAGACCTCCACTATATCGAGGAGGCCTTGGATCAGCTCGGTTATTTAGTAAAAGACTAGAAGATTTTCTTCTCCCAATCGTCTTCTGTACGGCGAGGGTAGAAAAATTCAGATTTGTCCGAAGCTTCCATCATCTCCATCAAAGGTAGCATATCATAGGCCAGATCCAAGTTTGGAATCTGGTCTTTTTGCACCCAAAAGCTCAAATAGTAACAATGATATTTAAAAACCACATGGAATGAAAATTAACAACTACCTACTTACTAAAAATATATCACCAGTTATGTTGATCAACATTATCCTTAGTCACAAGATAAATTGGAGAAACTGTTTCTTTTTCTAGTTTTTTCCCTTGATAATGATCGATTGCTGATTGAATAGCAATTTCACCCATCTTAGCTGGTTGCTGAGCAATAGTGGCAGTAATATCACCTTTTGCAATAGCATCATGTGCATCTGGTTGACCATCAATACCAACAATTAATACATTGCTAAGACCAGCTGCTTTTACTGCTTGTGCAGCTCCTAACGCCATCTCATCATTCTGTGCAAAGATTGCTTGTACTTCTTTGTTTCCTTGAATCATATTTTGCGCTGTATTCAAAGCTTTTGCGCGATCAAAATTAGCGGATTGACTAGAAAGAACATCTAAATTTGTCTTTGAAATTTGTTCAAATCCTTTACCTCTATCTACTGTTGCAGAAGCGCCAGGGACTCCTGATAATTCAAAAGTTTTTGCTTTTTCTCCCAATTGCTTGGTAATAAATTCTGCAGCCATTTTACCTGCTTCTACGTTATCAGAAGCAACAGTTGTCAAGATTTCACCGCCATTACTACCGCGGTCAATTAAGATTACTGGAATATTTGCATTATTAGCAGCTTTAATAGATGTTACAATTGCATCAGAATCAACTGGATTAATTAGTAAAGCATCTACATTTTGACTAATAAAATTCTGAATATCATCTGCTTGTCTAGCAGCATCATCTTGTGCATCTGCTATCTTCAAAGTTACTTCTTTTTCTCCTGCGGCTTTTTCAAGACCATCTTTCATAGCCACAAAATAGGGATTGTTAGTAGTCGAAATAGAAACTCCTAATTTTAATTCTTTTGCCGACTTTTGAGTCGTAGATTTGTTATCATTTGATGAATTTCCTAAACCAGTTTTTCCACAAGCTACTAAAGCAAAAATAAATGTTACAAACAAAGCAAAAATGCTAATTTTTTTAATAATTTTCATGTTATTACTCCTCGTAATATATATCTATAGGGATAGTTTCCATCCCGACTATTGTTCGTCATCTAATAAATTATTACTATTTCCAAAAAAATTGAAAATGATTCTACTGTTTTACAACTTTAAAACGATCAATCAGAACAGCAATTAAAATTACAACTCCTTTTACTACTTGCTGCCAAAATGCTGAAACACCAATAATATTAAGTCCATTATTCAAAACTCCAATAATTAAAGCACCTATTAGAGTCCCCAGTATACGACCTTTACCTCCTGATAATGAGGTTCCCCCAAGAACAACAGCTGCAATAGCATCCATTTCATAACTAGCACCTGCTGTTGGTTGAGCAGAACTTAAGCGTGATGTTATAATCAATCCAGAAATTGAAGCCATCATACCTGAAATTGAATAAATAATAATTTTCACTTTATTTAGTTTCACACCTGATATATATGCTGCTTTTTCATTCCCCCCTATAGCATACACAGATTTACCAAATGCTGTTTTATGAAGTAAAACATATAAAACAATAAATACAATAAACATAATAATTACAGGAAATGGAATTCCGACTATGTAACCTTGCCCCAAAAATTGAAATAAGAATGTATCACTTAATCCTTTTGTAATAGGATTCCCATTTGTATAAACAAGTGTTGCTCCCCTAAAAATAGTCATAGTTGCTAAAGTGACGATAAATGGAGCTAATTTCCCGTAGGAAATCAATAACCCATTCATCATACCTAGAATGCAACCCAAAATTAAAGAGATGAGAATTGCTAACGCAACAGGCATTCCAGATCCTAATAGGCCAGCGGTTAGCGCACTGGACAAGGCTAAAATTGATCCAACTGATAAATCAATTCCACCTGTTAGAATAACAAAGGTCATTCCAAAAGCGATCAGTGCATTTGATGTTACTTGCAATAGTAAATTTAACAGATTATTTGCTGTTAAAAAATTTGAATTGATAATAGTGATAACAGCCATTAAAATTATCAATGCTATTACTGTTGTCAATTCTGACATATACTTCATAGTATTTTTCACACTATTGTCCTCCTGTAGCTAGTTGCATAACTTTTTCTTGTGTAGCTTCTTGACGTGTTAATTCTCCACTAATTCTTCCTTCATGCATGACCATAATACGATCACTGACTCCGATCACTTCTGGTAAATCTGAAGATACCATAATAATCGGCACACCTCGTTCAGCCAATTCATTCATTAATTGGTAAATTTCACGCTTAGCACCAACATCTACCCCACGAGTTGGCTCATCTAGAATCAGTACTTTTGGAGCAATACCTATCCATTTTGCTAAAACTACTTTCTGTTGATTACCACCAGAAAGTGTTCCAACTTCCTTATCTGGATAACCTGATTTAATTCGTAACCTATCTATTAAACGTTGTACAAATATATCACTTGTTTTATTATCGAAAATGCCATTTTTAACAAAATCACGAGTACTAGGTAAAGTCATATTATCTTTAATAGAAAAATCTAAAATCAATCCCTCATCTTTACGATCTTCTGTTAAGAAACCAATTCCATGCTTAATTGCTTCAAAAGGATTTTTAATTATCAGTTGTTCTTCGTTTATTATAATTTGACCAGATTTTAAAGAATCAATTCCAAAAATTGCTCGCATTATTTCAGTACGACCAGCACCCATCAAACCAGAAAAACCAAGAATTTCCCCTTGACATACATAGAAAGAAATATCCGTAAAAGCATCACCAGAAAGATTCTTAGCTTGAAAAACAACATTCCCAATCTCAGCCTTTTTTTCTGGATAATAATCTTCTAATTCACGACCTACCATCTTCTGAACTAATTCATCCGCATTAGTTAACTTCGTTTTCTTAGTATCAATTACAAATCCATCCCTCATAACAGTTATAAGATCTGTAATCTTAAAGATTTCTTCCATCCGATGTGAAATATACACAATACCTACACCATCAGATTTTAATCCTTCTATCACTTTAAAAAGTGTTTCAGTTTCACGATCAGTTAAAGCTGCTGTGGGTTCATCCATAATTAACAAGGAAACTTCTGATAATAGACATTTTGCTATTTCTATCATTTGTTGTTGTCCGACTGATAATTGACCAATGATTGCATCAAGAGGAATAGAGATATTAAGACGTTTAAATGCTTCTTTAGCTTTCCTTTCCATACTAGCTTTATCTAAAAACCCAATCGAATTTTTTATTTCTCTTCCTAAAAAAAGATTATCAAGTACAGTCATATCTGGCCAAGTATTCATTTCTTGATGAATAAAACTCAGTCCAAACCGTTCTGCCTCTTGAGGATTAGAAAATGTTTTTTCTTTTCCATCAATAAAAATAGTTCCTGAAGTAGCTGGAAAAAGTCCAGTTAAAATATTCATTAAGGTTGATTTGCCTGCACCATTCTCTCCCATTAAAGCATGAACTTCTCCTGAATTAAGAACCAAATCAATACTTTCTAAAACACGATTATTCCCAAAAGATTTTGAAATGTTCTTCATTTCAATTTTCATAGGCAACCCCCTTCTAAATAATAACTCCTGATTGCAAGATTATATTCGAATATGGTGTATCTTCCCCAGTGCGAATAACTGCCTTAACTTTAGTATTCATAGCTTTCAATTCTTCATGACTAATATATTCAATAATTATATTCGATCCTAAAAGATCTAGAACTGCTTGCCACTGTTCTTTGTTTTTTTCCTTAATTTCTTCTGCTAAGAAAATTTTTTCAATAAGTACATGATCTGAATATTCTTTTAAAACTTCTAAAAAACTTGGACTACCTTTTCTTAATGCTAAATCAATTTTATCAACACCTTTTGGAACTGGCAATCCTAAATCTCCGATACAGACCAAATCCATATGACCTAAATCATCAGCTAGTTTTGCTATATTACTATTTAAAATCCCATATTTCTTCATATCCTGAATGCTCCTTTACTTCTTTCAAACTCGGCATGCCTCCTTGCGCTCCAAATCTTTGAACAGAAAGATGTGAAGCAATCGTTGCAAAGGACAATGCAACATTCATCTCTTTTCCTTTTGAGATAGCATAAGCAAAAGCACCATTAAACGTATCTCCTGCTCCTGTAGTATCAACTACTTCTGCTTTTATAGCAGGAATCTTCTGAACTGCTGTCCCATCATAATAAATAGAACCTTCAACTCCTAATGTCACAATCATTTTATTAGGATAAATTTTAATAATTTCTTCTAATTTCTTATCTGGAAAAAGCTCTGAACATTCATGCTCATTAGGAGTAATAAAATCACAAAAAGGAATCATCTCTATGTCTGTTTCTCTAGCTGGTGCAGGATTGTAAAGTACCTTAACTTTATTTTCTTGACAAAATTTAGCTATAGATAGGTTGGCTTCATGTGGTATTTCATTCTGTAATACAACAATACTTGCATCACTAATCAATTCCCACTCATTTTTCCAATCATTTGTTTTAACTAAATTATTCGCTCCGGGATAATAAATAATCCTATTATCACCTCCATATAAAGTAATTTGTGCAACTCCTGTAGATTGTGGTACCGTTCCCACATGTTCTGTAGAAATATTATTATTTTGCAGATTACTTAGTAAATCTGCTGAAAAAATATCTTCTCCGACGTTTCCAAATATGTAAATATGATCTTCTACACTGGATAATCTACCAATAGCTACAGCTTGATTTGCACCTTTTCCACCTGGAACTATATTAAATGAATCCCCAAAAATCGTTTCACCTCCTTCTGGAATCCTTTTTGTTCTCATAACTAAGTCCATTGAAATACTTCCAACAACAACAATTTTACTCATTACTTTCTCCTTAATGTATTTCTTTCTACGTATCTAACAGGTAGTTTAATTTTAGCTTCATCTATAGAGAACTTATTTGCCATATTATAGATTAGCTTTGCAGCCTGTTCTCCCATTTTATATGATGATTGGTGAATAGTTGATAAAGAAGGGTAAATAAATTGACTAAGTACAATATCATCATAACCAATGATTTGAATATCATCTGGAATTTTTTTACCAATTGCTAAAATTTCATGAATATAAGCTATCGCATGAATATCAGAAGGTGCTATAATACTATCGATATTTGGATTTCTTTTTAGATTCTCTTTAGCTTCTTTTTGAATTTTTTCAAAGTCAAACGTTTCACTTTCTTCAATACAAATTTCTAAAGATTTATTCCTCAAATAGTTTAAACTTGCTTCAAACCGTTCCGCGATATTCTCGGCTTTATCATCTAAAACTTTAATAATCAGAACTTGTTTAGCACCTGCATTACAGATTGCTTCAGCAGCCAAACGACCACCTGACTGATTATCAGAAAAAACACCGTAACCTGTATCTTTACTAATCCGGTCAACCACAACAACAGGTAATGATAAATCTGGATATTCTTTTGTGAAGTCATGTGTAGTAATAATTCCAGCAGCATTTGTTTTCAACAGTAAGTTAACATATTCACTCAAAGATTCTTGGTCTGAAATCGTACCAACCATAATTCTATAACCTTTATCTTTCAAATATGATTCAGCTCCTCGAACCAATCTTGGGAAGAAGGGATTTGAAATATCTGGTAATAAGAGTCCTACCATTTGGTTTTTTTTAGTTTTCAAAGATTGTGCTAATACATTTGGTGTGTAATTTAATTTTTTAATCGCATTTTTTATTTTCTCTCTCGTATCATCTCCAACATAACCTTTTTTTGATATATATCTTGAAACCGTTGATTTTGATACTCCAGCTTCTTCAGCAACCTGTTTTATTGTAGTCATCACTCCTCCTTCTTACGCTGTGGAACCGTTCCCTTATTCTATAGTAAACGTTTTCTTTTGATTTGTCAATACTTTTCTAAAAATATTTTAAATTTATTTCATAGTACATATATTTTTCCAAATATATTATTACTATTACACAAGAAACACAACAAGACCTCCACTATATCGAAGAGGCCTTGGATCAGCTCGGTTATTTGGTAAAGGATTAGAAAATTTTCTTTTCCCAATCGTCTTCTGTACGGCGAGGGTAGAAAAACTCCGACTTGTCCGGAGCTTCCATCATCTCCATCAAGGGTAACATATCATAGGCCAGATCCAAGTTTGGAATCTGGTCTTTTTGCACCCAAGAAACTTCTCCCTCTTCTGAAGATTGAAGGGTACCAGAGAACTCAGTTGCCTTATAACAAACGACAATGTAGCGCCCGCCTGTATCTAGTGGCCAGTTCTTGATACCGACCAGTTGAGGATTTTGGATAGTCAATCCTGTTTCTTCGTAGATTTCACGAATGACAGACTCCGCGAAAGACTCGCCATTTTCTACATGGCCTCCTGGAAAGGCATAACCAGACCAGCGATTGGTTTCAGGAGAGCGATACTGCATCACCACGCGCTGAGTTTCTAAGTCTTCAATCAGACAAATGTTTGTTAAAATCGTTAATTGGGAACGGGACATAAATTTACTCGCTTTCTAAGTTATTAAATTTTCAGACTTGGTACCAGTGCCATTAGCTTCTACTTTTTAAAATTATTTAGAATAGAGTACCATCCGTTTTTCCTTTATAGGCTTTCCAAGTTCAAGTATTTTTTCTTGTCCATCAAAAGTAAAACCCATTTTTTGATAGAAAGCAATGGCTCGCTTGTTATCTTTCAATACCCATAAGAAAATTTCAGAAAAATGATTCAGAGCAGTCAAAGCTGTTTTCATTAACTTTTGTGCTATGCCTTTTCCGTAATAGTCTTTTAAAACATATAAAGCAGTAATTTCACCAGCTTGAATAGTCTCATCACGAAAGTTACCATAACTGATAAAACCAACTACCTTCAGATCACCTATCGCAATCAATGTATTTTCTGGATACTTTTGACTAAAGAATCGACATCTTTCTAATGTCATTGTCTCCTGAAATTCTGCAGGCAAAAGGTCATCATAAGCCTCTCTCCACGTTTGCCAGTGAACGAGGGATTTACCTTCTATCTCTTCAGGAGTTTCCATTGATTTGATAATAACCGTCATTTATTTTCTCCCAGTCTTCTCTCAAAATACCATATTTAATACTATCAAAATATTTACCTTGATAATAACGAACTTTTGGAATATGAGCTTCTTTTTTCATTCTTAATTTTTCAGCAAGTTTCATCATACCAAGATTTCCTGACCAAGTTGTCAAACCCAGATGCTCCAACTCCAAGTAATCCTGAAACGTCCTATCTATCCACTGCAACATAGCAACTTTCCCAATACCAGTGTTCCAGAATTTTTTATCATAAATACCAATTCCCAATTCCATCCATCTTGTTTCTTTACATACCCAATAACGCGAAACAGTCCCAACTAGTTTATCATCAACAAAAATACCAAGGCGATTTGAGTGGCTTAAAATGGATTCTGATTTTTGTAGTTCGAATTCTTTAAAATTTGAAAAATACTGATAATCATCATAATAGGGAGCATCATACTGTTTCCAAACTGGATTAAGCTGTGAATAAGCCATTTCCCATAAAGACATCAAATCTTCTTTCTTTAACTTTCTTAAATAAATCATACTATTCCCCTAATCCAAGGCCTTGACTTCCAGCATCATATCACGAATCTGAGCTGCTAGTTCAAAGTCAAGCACTTCAACTGCTTCTTGCATTTGTTTCTCAAGCTTTTTGACTAGTTCTTTGCACTCTTGTTTGTTGAGGCTATTGATGTCGACTTCCTTGTCCTCTTCCTTAGCAACTGCCTTGGTCACAGCAATCAGGTCACGGATTTCTTTCTTGATTGTCTGAGGCACAATACCGTGTTCTTCATTATAAGCCATCTGGATTTTGCGACGACGGGCAGTTTCATCGATAGCACGTTGCATAGACTGGGTAACCGTGTCCGCATACATGATGACATGCCCTTCACTGTTACGGGCAGCACGACCAATGGTCTGGATGAGTCCACGTTCGTTACGAAGGAAACCTTCCTTGTCAGCATCGAGAATAGCTACGAGACTCACTTCAGGAACATCAATCCCTTCACGTAGGAGGTTGATTCCAACCAAGACGTCAAAGACACCCAAGCGCAGGTCACGGATGATCTCCGTCCGTTCCAAAGTCTTGATATCCGAGTGCATGTACTTGACCTTGATGCCCATTTCCTTGAAGTAGTCAGTCAAGTCTTCTGCCATTTTCTTAGTCAAAGTTGTGATAAAGGTTCGTTCGTTCTTTTCAACACGGGCATTGATTTCACCCAAAAGGTCATCAATCTGTCCCATAGTCGGACGGACTTCCACCTCAGGATCCAAGAGTCCCGTTGGACGAATGATTTGCTCAATTACTGTCTCGGTCTGTTCATTTTCATAGTCGCCCGGTGTCGCTGAAACGTAAACAATCTGATGGACATGGCTTTCAAACTCTTCACGACGGAGAGGACGATTATCCAGAGCAGACGGCAAACGAAAACCATAATTTACTAGCATTTCTTTACGCGAACGGTCTCCATTGTACATGCCCTTGATTTGTCCCATGGTCATGTGGCTCTCATCAATCATGATCAAGAAATCATCTGGGAAGAAATCGAGAAGGGTATAAGGAGGCTCACCCTCACTCCGTCCATCCATGTGACGTGAATAGTTCTCAACCCCGTTGGTATAGCCCATCTCACGCAACATTTCGATATCATACTCTGTCCGCTGTTTCAAACGTTGGGCTTCAAGTAGTTTGCCTTCCTTTTCAAAGACAGCTAGTTGCTCTTCTAATTCGCCCTGAATTTTAGCAATGGCAACTTCCATGTGGTCGTCATTGGTCACAAAGTGTGTCGCTGGAAAAATCGCCAAATGATCCACTTCTCCTAAGACCTGTCCTGTCAGAGCCTCAACCTCACGAATACGGTCAATTTCGTCTCCAAAAAATTCTACTCGAAAAGCGTGCTCATCACGAGAGGCTGGGAAAATCTCTACCACATCCCCACGCACACGAAATCTTCCCCGTTGGAAATCAATATCGTTTCGCTCAAACTGGATGTCAACTAAGTCATTCAAGAGTTTATCACGAGAAATCTCTAGACCAGGACGGAGACTAACGACACTGTCAGCGTATTCCTTGGGCGAACCCAGACCATAGATACAAGAGACCGAGGCCACGACAATAACATCATTACGCTCCAAAAGGGCTGAAGTCGCTGAGTGGCGGAGCTTGTCAATCTCGTCATTGACAGAACTATCCTTCTCAATGTAGGTATCACTAGAAGGGACATAGGCCTCAGGTTGGTAATAATCATAGTAAGACACAAAGTACTCAACTGCATTTTCAGGGAAAAATTCCTTAAACTCCCCATAGAGCTGGCCTGCTAGAGTTTTATTGTGGGCAATAACCAGAGTTGGTTTATTGACTTTGGAAATGACCTGACTCATGGTATAGGTCTTCCCTGTTCCGGTCGCCCCCATCAGAATCTGAGCTTTTTCTCCACCCTCAATGTTATCAACCAACTGTTCGATAGCTTGTGGTTGATCTCCTGATGGTTGATATTTTGATACTAGTTTAAATTGATTATCTGTAATGCGGTTAATCATAAGAATCCTCTCTCCATGTGCTATTCCTATTTTAGCATACTTGTAGCATTTTCACGAAGAAAAGGACGGACCGAAGTCACATCCTTTCATTTTCTTTCTTTAATTGATAAGCGAGATAAAGAATCAGCAGAAACAAAATAATACTGGACACGATGGAACCCTCAATACCAAAAGACCCACCAGATAGCCAGTCTTGATTGCCTTGTGGAGTAAATTTCATGATTGAGGTTCCTGAAGACTGACCACTAACTAATACTCCAAAGAGGTTTCCCTGTGCGAAATTCCAGGCTCCATGAATACCACCTATACCCCATATAGTATCTGTTTTAAGAAGATATAGGGACATGGCAACTCCGAATAAAAAGAGATTCACTAAAGATAGAGGGGTGAGACCAGAATTTCCCACATGAAGCAGGGTAAAAAATATGCTAGATATGACAACAGCAAGTTTTAGATTGGTTCTTGAGGCCAATTGAGGAAGGAGCCAAGCACGGGCCACCACTTCTTCTGCTGTCCCCTGTAAAATCCAAAATGGGATAGTAAAGACAACAAAGGTAAGCGAATAAGGATTCAAATGAATAGACTCAAAACGATATTGCCCCAAGGCTACTAAACCTAACAAAGTAAGAAGAAAAAGTGCCAAACCTAGACCAAATCCTTTAAGGAGATTGCTGAGGAAATTCTCTCTATAAAATCCCAAAGTTCGAATAGGTCTTTTCTCAACTTTTCTAGTCCATCTAAACACAGTATTGAGAATGAAACCAAAGGCCAGTAAATCTAAAATTAAATGAAAGTCACCTGTTTTATCCGTCAAGCTCTGATGCAAGGTCTGCAAATAGGTTGCAAGATTTTGACCAACCTCTCCAAAATTTCTAGCAAGTCCGATGAGAGCTAACAAACTAATACCATACAGAGTATAAGCCACAAACTCTCCTATGAAGACAAAAGCAAAGGCTAACAAGGGGCTTGTGTAAATGTTTAAACTCATTTTTGAAGCTTGGAAGTCTTTAAATATTCTTTTGTTCTTCATATCCCTATCCTCTTTTCTTCTATATATACTATTATTATAGCACTTTTTAATAGCAATTCAAGAAAGAAAAGAAAAAACAATGTTACATTTTCTGACACAGGAATATAAAAATTTGCCTTTTTTTACTTTTTCTGATATAATGGGAAAATATTCGGAAAAGGAGACTAAAAATGAAGAAAAAATTTCTAGCATTTTTGCTAATTTTATTCCCAATTTTCTCATTAGGTATTGCAAAAGCTGAAACGATTAAGATTGTTTCTGATACCGCCTATGCACCTTTTGAGTTTAAAGATTCAGATCAAACTTATAAAGGAATTGATGTTGACATTATTAACAAAGTCGCAGAGATTAAAGGATGGAACATTCAGATGTCCTATCCTGGATTTGACGCAGCGGTCAATGCGGTTCAAGCTGGTCAAGCTGATGCTATCATGGCAGGGATGACAAAGACGAAAGAACGTGAAAAAGTTTTCACCATGTCTGATACTTACTATGATACAAAAGTTGTCATTGCAACTACTAAGTCACACAAGATTAGTAAATATGACCAATTAAAAGGAAAAACTGTTGGTGTTAAAAACGGAACAGCCGCTCAACGTTTCCTTGAAAGTATCAAGGATAAATACGGTTTTACTATTAAAACATTTGACACTGGTGATTTGATGAACAACAGCTTGACTGCTGGTGCCATCGATGCCATGATGGATGACAAACCTGTTATCGAGTATGCCATTAACCAAGGGCAAAACCTCCATATTGAAATGGATGGGGAAGCTGTAGGAAGTTTTGCTTTCGGTGTTAAAAAAGGAAGCAAATACGAACACCTGGTTACTGAATTTAACCAAGCCTTAGCTGAAATGAAAAAAGATGGTAGTCTTGATAAAATCATCAAGAAATGGACTGCTTCATCATCTTCAGCAGTGCCAACTACAACTACTCTTGCAGGCTTCAAAGCCATTCCTGTTAAAGCTAAATACATCATTGCCAGCGATTCTTCTTTTGCACCTTTTGTTTTCCAAAATTCAAGCAACCAATACACTGGTATTGATATGGAATTAATTAAGGCCATCGCTAAAGACCAAGGTTTTGAAATTGAAATCACCAACCCTGGTTTTGATGCCGCTATCAGTGCTGTTCAAGCTGGTCAAGCAGATGGTATCATTGCTGGTATGTCTGTCACAGATGCTCGTAAGGCGACTTTTGATTTCTCAGAATCCTACTACACTGCCAATACTATCCTTGGTGTCAAAGAATCAAGCACCATTGCTTCTTATGAGGATTTGAAAGGAAAGACAGTTGGTGTTAAAAACGGAACTGCTTCTCAAACCTTCCTAACAGAAAATCAAAGCAAATACGGCTACAAAATCAAAACCTTCGCTGATGGTTCTTCAATGTATGACAGTTTAAATACTGGGGCAATCGATGCCGTTATGGATGATGAGCCTGTTCTCAAATATTCTATCAGCCAAGGTCAAAAATTGAAAACACCAATCGCTGGAACTCCAATCGGTGAAACAGCCTTTGCTGTTAAAAAAGGAGCAAATCCAGAATTGATTGAGATGTTCAACAACGGACTTGCAAACCTTAAAGCAAACGGAGAATTCCAAAAGATTCTTGATAAATACCTAGCTAGCGAATCTTCAACTGCTTCAACAAGCACTGTTGATGAGACAACTATCTGGGGCTTGCTTCAAAACAACTACAAACAACTCCTTAGCGGGCTTGGTATCACTCTTGCTCTAGCTCTTATCTCATTTGCTATTGCCATTGTTATCGGGATTATCTTCGGTATGTTTAGCGTTAGCCCCTACAAATCTCTTCGTGTGATTTCTGAGATTTTCGTTGACGTTATCCGTGGTATTCCATTGATGATTCTTGCAGCCTTCATCTTCTGGGGTATTCCAAACTTCATCGAGTCTATCACAGGCCAACAAAGTCCAATTAACGACTTTGTAGCTGGTACTATTGCCCTATCCCTCAATGCGGCTGCTTATATCGCTGAAATCGTTCGTGGTGGTATTCAGGCCGTTCCAGTTGGCCAAATGGAAGCCAGCCGAAGCTTGGGTATCTCTTATGGAAAAACCATGCGTAAGATTATCTTGCCACAAGCAACTAAATTGATGTTGCCAAACTTTGTCAACCAATTCGTTATCGCTCTTAAAGATACAACCATCGTATCTGCTATCGGTTTGGTTGAACTCTTCCAAACTGGTAAGATTATCATTGCCCGTAACTACCAAAGTTTCAAGATGTATGCAATCCTTGCTATCTTCTATCTTGTAATTATCACGCTTTTGACTAAACTAGCGAAACGCTTAGAAAAGAGGATTCGTTAATGGCAAAATTAAAAATTGATGTAAATGATTTACACAAAAGCTACGGAAAAAATGAAGTTTTAAAAGGAATTACGACCAAGTTCTATGAAGGAGATGTTGTTTGTATCATCGGTCCTTCGGGTTCTGGTAAGTCAACTTTCCTTCGTAGCCTCAATCTTTTGGAAGAAGTTACTAGCGGTCACATCACTGTGAACGGTTATGACTTAACTGAAAAAACAACCAACGTTGACCACGTCCGTGAAAATATCGGAATGGTGTTCCAACACTTCAATCTCTTCCCACACATGTCTGTATTGGACAACATCACCTTTGCTCCTATTGAGCACAAGTTGATGACTAAGGAAGAAGCTGAAAAATTGGGAATGGAGTTGCTTGAAAAGGTTGGGCTAGCAGATAAGGCTAAGGCCTGTCCAGATAGCCTGTCAGGTGGTCAAAAACAACGTGTGGCCATCGCTCGTGGACTAGCAATGAATCCAGACATCATGCTCTTTGATGAACCAACTTCTGCCCTTGACCCTGAGATGGTCGGAGACGTACTAAACGTTATGAAGGAATTGGCTGAGCAAGGTATGACCATGATTATCGTAACCCATGAGATGGGATTTGCTCGTCAGGTTGCCAACCGAGTTATCTTTACTGCGGACGGTGAATTCCTTGAAGATGGGACACCTGATCAAATCTTTGACAACCCACAACACCCACGTCTGAAAGATTTCTTGGACAAGGTCTTAAACGTTTAAATGCAAACTGTAAGGATTTCCTTGCAGTTTTTTTCTATCTCGTATTGAAATTTTTGATTTTTCGGAAAATTATGTTAGAATTAAGTTTATGAAATGAGGTTTCCTCATACCTAGCAAAACTAGGAATAAAAATAGAAATTAGGTAGCTAGATGTCATCTAAGGTTATTGTTACAATTTTCGGTGCGAGTGGAGACCTGGCTAAACGCAAGCTCTACCCTTCCCTATTTAGACTATATAAATCCGGCAATCTTTCCAAACATTTTGCCGTCATTGGAACTGCCCGTCGTCCTTGGAGCAAGGAATATTTTGAATCTGTTGTAGTCGAATCTATCCTTGATTTGGCAGATAGTACCGAACAGGCTCAAGAGTTCGCTAGCCACTTCTACTATCAAAGTCATGATGTCAACGATACAGAACACTACATTGCTTTGCGTCAATTGCAGGCTGAACTAAATGACAAGTACCAAGCTGAACACAACAAGCTCTTCTTCTTATCTATGGCACCTCAGTTCTTTGGAACTATTGCCAAACACCTCAAGTCTGAAAATATCGTAGATGGTAAAGGTTTTGAACGCTTAATCGTTGAAAAACCATTTGGTACAGATTACGCAACTGCAAGCAAGTTGAATGACGAGCTCCTAGCAACATTTGACGAAGAACAAATTTTCCGTATTGACCATTATCTTGGGAAGGAAATGATCCAAAGTATCTTTGCAGTTCGCTTTGCAAACTTGATTTTTGAAAACGTTTGGAACAAGGACTTTATCGACAATGTTCAAATTACCTTTGCGGAGCGCTTAGGCGTAGAAGAACGTGGTGGCTATTATGATGAATCTGGTGCCCTCCGTGACATGGTACAAAACCACACTCTACAACTCCTTTCCCTTCTTGCCATGGACAAGCCAGCAAGCTTCACAAAAGATGAGATTCGTGCTGAAAAGATTAAGGTTTTTAAAAACCTCTATCATCCAACTGATGAAGAACTTAAAGAACACTTTATCCGTGGTCAATACCGCTCTGGTAAGATTGATGGCATGAAATACATCTCTTATCGTAGCGAGCCAAATGTAAATCCAGAATCTACAACTGAAACCTTTGCATCTGGTGCTTTCTTTGTAGACAGCGATCGATTCCGTGGTGTTCCTTTCTTCTTCCGTACTGGTAAACGTCTGACTGAAAAAGGAACTCATGTCAACATCGTCTTTAAACAAATGGACTCTATCTTTGGTGAGCCACTTGCTCCAAACATTTTGACCATCTATATCCAACCAACAGAAGGATTCTCTCTTAGCCTAAATGGGAAACAAGTAGGAGAAGAATTCAACTTGGCTCCTAACTCACTGGATTACCGTACAGATGCGACCGCAACTGGTGCTTCTCCAGAGCCATACGAGAAATTGATTTATGATGTCTTAAATAACAACTCAACTAACTTTAGCCACTGGGATGAAGTTGGTGCGTCATGGAAATTGATTGACCGTATCGAAGAGCTCTGGGCTGAAAATGGTGCCCCACTTCATGACTATAAAGCTGGAAGCATGGGACCTCAAGCCAGCTTTGACTTACTTGAAAAATTCGATGCCAAATGGACTTGGCAACCAGATATTGCCTATCGTCAAGATGGTCGTTTAGAATAAAAAAATTTCCTGCAAGTTTGTAGCTTGCAGGATTTTTGCTTCTGATTAGATTAAACCTTCCAAGAGACCTTTCATAAAGTTTTCTGAGTTAAACTCTCCAATATCATCGATTTTTTCACCAAAACCAATCAATTTTACAGGAATATTGAGTTCTTCTCGGATGGCTAGAACAACACCACCTCGAGCAGTTCCATCAATCTTAGTCAAGACAATTCCTGTCAAAGGGGTGATTTTTGAAAATTCTTTAGCCTGTACCAGGGCATTTTGACCAGTTGAAGCATCTAATGCTAAGAAGGTTTCATGCGGTGCTTCGGGCACAACACGTTTGATGATGCGTCCAATCTTCTCCAACTCAGCCATGAGGTTGTCCTTGTTTTGCAAACGACCAGCGGTATCAATCATGAGAATATCGATACCTTCAGCTACAGCACGTTCCATACCATCAAAGACCACACTGGCTGGGTCAGCTTTTTCAGGTCCAGTCACAACTGGAACGTCCACACGACGGCCCCATTCAGCTAGCTGGGCTACCGCTCCTGCACGGAATGTATCTGCCGCAACCAACATGACTTTCTTACCTGCTTGTTTGTAGCGGTGGGCTAGTTTCCCGATAGAAGTTGTTTTCCCAACACCATTCACACCAACAAAGAGCATGACTGTCAAGCCATCTTGGAAGTGGATGCTTTCATCGTAGCTACCATCCTTTTCATAAAGCTCAACCAATTTCTCAATGATGACACGGCGCAGTGCATCAGGTTTCTTGGCGTTTTCAAGCTTGGCTTCGTAGCGTAACTCATCTGTTAAGTTAGAAGCGACCTGTACACCAACGTCACTCATGATCAGCAGTTCTTCCAGTTCCTCGAAAAATTCTTCGTCAACAGAGCGGAAATTAGCAAAGAAGGCGTTCAAGCGAGCTCCGAAGCCTGTACGAGTTTTCTTAAGACTGCGGTCATATTTTTCCTGAACAGTTTCTTCTGCTTGAGGCCTTTCTGCTTCAAGAACTTCAGAATTATTTTCTTCTACAGTTTCTAGGAGCTCAGTATTCTCTTCCTCTGGGACTTCTTCTGAGTTTAGCAATTCTTCGACTTCTTCTTGAGAAACTTCTACAACTGGCTCTGAATTCTGACTCTCTTCAACTGTCTCTTGATTATCCTCTTCTTCGAGCAAAGATTCTTCAGAACTTTCAACCTCTGCTTCTTCTTGAGAAACTTCCTCAGCTTCTGTAAGAGAAGACTCAACATCTTCAGACAAATCAAGATTTTCCAGAGCTTCTTTTACAACTTCTTCGATTTTAGGTTCTTCTTTTTTTCCGAATAGACGGTCAAACAATCCCATATCTTAGTTCTCCTTCAGCACGTATTCTTCGATAGCCCAGGCGACAGCTTCCTCATCGTTGGTCATTGGCGTCACTACATTTGCGACAGCCTTGACTTCAGGAACAGCGTTTTGCATAGCAACACCGAGCCCTGCCCATTCAATCATAGAAAGGTCATTGGCTTCATCACCACAGGCCATAACTTGGCTTTGGTTGATTCCGAGATGGTTGATTAGTTTTGCCAAACCTGTTGCTTTATGAACATTCTTTGGTGACCACTCTAGCAACATTTCACGTGATTTAAAGATTTCATATTGGTCAAACAATTCTGGAGAAATCTTCTGAATGGCTGTATCCAAGGGTTCTTGAGCAAAGGCAGTCACACACTTATTGTAAGTCATTTGACTAGATAAGTCTTCAAAGTCCAATGGAACAAAGGTCAAAGCTGGATTGAATTTAGCATAAAGACTTTCTTGGTCCGATTGGATTTGATAAACTGTTCCTTCTGAGATGGCATCAAGAGGTAGTGATAATTTCTCTGTTTCTTCATACAAACGTGCCACATCATCATATGAAAAGACTGTTTTATCAAGGATTTCACCTGTATTTTTCTGAACCAAACCACCATTAAAAGTAATCGTATACTCATCTTCCTGACCGTCAGTCCCTAACTCATGGAGAAAGAAATCCATAGCTTTTAAGGGACGACCAGTTGTCAATACGACCTTGATACCACGATCACGCGCAGCTTTCAAAGTTGCCTTGGTACGATCCGTCAGCCTTTTATCAGTAGTCAGCAAGGTCCCGTCCAAGTCCAATGCAATCAATTTTATATCTGCCATTACAAGCCCTCCATATAAGCTATAACCGACTGGTCCTTATGGTGACCAATCACAGTCTCTGCTAATTCTAAAATTTCTGGTCGTGCATTTTCAGGAGCTACAGGATGTCCCACAACCTGCATCATATGCAAGTCATTTAGATTGTCTCCAAAAGCCATAACCTGATCCATTGTGATAGCAAGTTTTTTGGCTAATTCAACAATGGCCACACCCTTATCGACATAGTCCAGAACAATATCAATGGATTCAAAGCCAGTTGTCATGGCCTTAACACCAGGGACATTTTCGTTTACCCAAGCTTCACCAGCTTCCAGCGTTTCTTCTGTGAAGTTGGTTGTAAATTTGAAAATGTCATCTTTAATATCTTCTAGACTCGCTACTTTTTGGATATTTTCATTATAATGCTGGCTCACTTTTAAATAAGTCTCATCAACCGTATCTAGCACATAAGAGCCCTTTTTACCAGTCAAAAGGAGCTTATTGATATCTACATAAGGTGACGTTTTCAGCTTTTCAAAAGTTGCCAGATAAAAGTCACGAGACATAGTCGCTTCATACAAGTCCTGACCTTGATACTCTACCAAACTGCCATTTTCCGCGATGAAAATAATGTCATCACGTACATCAGCAAATAATTTTTCCAGAGACAGAAATCCCCGACCCGAAGCCACCGCAAAGTAAATCCCTTTTTCCTTGTAGGAAGCCAAGAGAGACTTGAGACGATCCATATCAAAGCGTCCATTCCCATCTAGGAAGGTTCCGTCCATATCCGTTGCTACTAGTTTAATCATAAATTCTTCATACTCCAATTAATAAATCCACCTTCTATTATACCATAGAAAAAGCAAATAGCGCCTAATCCATTTGAGATTAGACGCTTGATAAACTCCCGACTTTATCACTTAATTTTTATCCAATATTACTTAACCCTTTAGTATAACTGGATTTTTTCTAAATTCCCAAACTAACTTCCACCGCCAATAAAAGTTGAAATTAATCTGATAAAAATCGAAAAAACAAGTGGAATTCCAAGTCAGAGTAAGTTCCACTTGTTTATCGTCCAATAACAAGGAAGAGATGCTCGTCTTTCAAAATTGTCTTAAAGGTTTCTTCAGAATTGAGCCTGTATTCAATAGCCTTCCCTAGTTCTGAACCCTGTAAAACTGACTGGATCCGGCACCAAACAAAGAAGTCTTCCATTCAGGGTTGGAGCTTTTCTTGACGTTTCTGTAGTCGTTCATCAATCGACAATGTATCCCATCAATAAGCTAAGCCTTTAGCACCTAACGATGATTTCCCCACTTGCTTGGGCGTCGCTTCAAAAAACTCCTTTCTCACATGTGCCCAACAACCAACAAGTGCAGCTTCTTCCAGTTGACGATAAGCGGACGAGCATCTCGCAGTTTACCAAGCTTAGCATCGCTTTGCTCCTAAACCTTGGACTGCTATCGCATAAGCAGAATAAGCTCCCTGAGATTCCTGCACTACTAAACCACTCCGTCGCTGATCATGATGGTAAAGCGTGATACCTTGTTGCTCATCTTTCCCTGACAAAAAAGTCTAATAATAGGTCTGCTGGCTATCACTTTTTAAGACCCAATAAGAGGTTTCTTTCGGATGAGGAAGAGGTTGTTATAGAAACTTTTCTTCTATAGTTACTTATCTTATAAAAAACATGTTATAACATAGTATATTGACATTGAAATAGTACACCGTTGTTTCTAAAAGATTGTTAGAAATTGGTTTAACTTCCCCAATAAATTTGTTCAATTTTTATTTCATTTCGCTATAAATCGTAATATACTTTGATTTTCTCAAATATTATGTTATCGCAACTTCTCAAAAGTAAAATATTATTATTTAATCCCTATTAAATATATCTCTTGTATAAACTTTTTCTAATACATCAGACAATTCATCTGAAATTCTATTTGAAATAATAACATCCGATGTTTTTTTAAATTCTTCCAGATTCGTTACAACTTTAGCATCAAAAATCTCTTTTGAAGACAAAAACGGTTCATAAATAATAATATTTACATTATATTTCGTTAATTGTTTAATCACATTTTCAGTTGACGAATCACGAATATTATCAGAATCTTTTTTAGCTAGCAAACGATAAATGCCTACATTGTATATATTATTTTTTGTTATTTGTGTTGCTATAAACTCTGATCTTTTTTGGTTACTTAATACAATAGAATCTAACAAAACAGTTGGAAGGCCTTCACATTCACTTAACATATGTTTTGTATCTTTAGGTAAACAGTATCCTCCATAACCAAAACTAGGATTATTGTAAAATTCTCCGATTCTTTCTTCAGAACAAATTCCTTCAATGATATTTTTAGTATTTAACCCTTTCATAATGGAAAAACTATCAATTTCATTGAAGAACGCAATTCTCATTGCAAGGTATGAATTTGAAAATAACTTAATTGCTTCAGCTTCAGCTGAATTTGTCAGTAGAATCGGGGCAACTTCATTTAACGAGAACTCCGATAATAATCTTCCAAATCTTTGACAATATTCAGCTCTCCCTCCCAAAATAATTCTAGATGGAAATAAGTTATCTAATAATGCTTTTCCTTCACGCAAAAACTCTGGAGAAAAAATGATCCGATCTGTGTGAAATTTTGTATTCAAATAATTCGTAAATCCGATTGGCACTGTAGATTTTATAACTATATATGCAACAGGATTAATACTTAGGCAATCAGCTATAACTGATTCTATACCCTCAGTATCTAATACTCCTTTATTTTCATCAAAGTCTGTTGGTATTGCTATTATGATACAATCAACTTTTTCAAAGTACTTCTCATCATAAATACAAGCTTCGAATTTCAAATCTTTATTTAAAAAATATCTCTCCAACTCATAGTCGATAAATGGACAAATTTTATTATTAAGCTGTTCGACTTTCTGTAAATTAATGTCTAATCCAACCACGTCATGTTCCTGAGATAACAGGACAGATAAAGTCAAACCGACGTACCCCATACCAACTGTAGTTATTTTCATAATAGACCTTCTACTACTTTCTTATCTGTTTACATTCAGCGCACCCACTTGATTTAGTTTTTTTAAACCTAATTTATAAGTGGTTGGATTTAATTCATAGGTAATGAACTTTCTATTTTTCTTAAAAGCACACAAAGATGTAGTCGCTTGCCCCATAAACGGATCCAACACAACATCACCTTCCAGAGAATAAATATCAATAAGTTGATTGACAATTTGTTCTGGAAAAGCTGGTGGTCTTGTAGAATAATCCCAAGGTATATTCCAAATGCAGTCAATAAATTTAGTGCCCTCAATGTTTCTATCCCACACTATAAATTCTGACTTTTTCTTAAAAATCAATATGTATTCATAGTTATTTAGAATCAAAGACTCATTATTCGAATAACTTGAAGGATATTTTTCAACTTGATTTTTGATATATGAAGTATTATTCAAATTCCATATTATTGTCCCTTCAATATAGAAATTATGCTCCGCAAAGAATTTTTCAATTTCATGTTTGATATCGTAATACATATTTTGATTTTTTCTGCTAATTTCTACAGAACTGCAAATATTGATGCAAATTGTTCCTGTTTCTTTTAATATTTTACTACATCTTTCCCAAACACTATTTAGACTCTGAATATAGCCTTTATATGTTTCTGTTAACCCAATCTGATCATCGTGTTGATAATCAACTAAATTAAAATATGGTGGAGAAGTGATTATTAAATCAACAGAATCATTTTCTACATCTTCCATAGCTCTGGAATCACCTTAATAAGCCTTATTCTCTGTTTTCATGTTTTTTACTCCTTTTAGTTTTTTCTATTAACATATACGAGATTAATATCATTACCATCATAAAACAAGAAATCAATAAGATAGTTATTCTCATATTAAATATTTGAATTCCTACACCAATTATCGGATTTACCAACATTGTAACAAGACTAATTGAAAAGGATAGTCCTGATATAACTGTTGCTCTTGAATTGTCATCAACCCAAAGATGTAACATCTCCATGATAATAGGATCAAGAATATCTATGATAATGTACAACAGTAGAAAACTAAATATAAATGTGGCATTGAAAGGCAAAATTTGAAAAATAATGGAAATCATTAGTATCAATGATAGCAGCATAATTAATTTAGAAACTCTTATTTTTGATATTTTATAAGCTTGAGTTGCTACTATGCCACCAATGATACTATAAATCATAAACATAGCTCCATTAATAGATGTAGAAAATCCTATTTTAGAAAAATAATCTGGTAATAAAGCAAATACTACGTTAATTGCTGAGACAATAACCGTAGTAAAAGCGAACATGAAAAGAATTTTAGTAGATTTTAGCAACCTATGAAAAACTGAAAATAATTCTTTAAATTTCGGAACACCATTTTGATTAAGATCTTCTATAGAGTGTTTCTGATTATCTGGAATAGATATGATGATTATCATTGAACCTATAAGTGTAAAAGATTGTATAAAATATGGTAAACATCTTGTAATGCTATATAAACCACCTCCTATAAATGTAGCAATCCCCAAAGTCAGAGCGCTGATTAATTGTAACTTTCCTCGTATTTTCCCATAACTCTCCTCCTTGCCTTCACTTCTTAGAGATTCAAAAAACAAGGCATCATCAGCTCCACTTAAAAAAGCATTTCCTACTCCTTCTAAAACAAATGCACCTAGTATAACATAGTAAACATAGTCCTTCATTAGCAAGATTGATGAAAGAGTTAATAATGGAGTAATTGATAACAGAACTAGTCCCAATAGAACGATTTTCTTCTTACTAAACCTATCTCCTAAAATTCCGGAGGGAATCTCTGAAACTAATTGTGAAAATAGAAAAATAGATTGAAAAAATGCAAATTGTACTAAAGATAATCCCAAAAACTGAACAATAAAGATAATATTTACTATTCTAGTAAATCGTAAATTTGTAAAAATGATATATAGATAATATTTTAACTCTGATGAAATTTTATTGCTTCTCATACCACATTCCTTCTAATTCATCTTTTACTAACCAAAAATTATCAACATCAAAAGATTTAAAAATAGCTTCCAATTCTATTCTATTCATAAATTCATGAAACAATGGATCAGATTTTCTAGTTTTATTCAAAGATGCTGATTCAAAAATACCTATTTTCCCATTATTACTCCTATGCATGCGATTTCTACAACTAAGAGATGGCATATCTATATATATTTTGGGATATATTTTATTACTGATTCTCCAGGCTTTGCCAATTGCTTTACACTGACTTAACTCTTCACAAACTATAATTTCTTCAAAATTTTCTTCAAAATATTCTGAAATGAATTCTGGTAAATACGAAATGATTGATCTACGAAAATGAAGTAATAGTTCTGGTCCAAATACAATATTCTTTGCACTAGGCACTAAATCATACAAACCTTTTAATTCATCATCACTAAAGTTATGTTTTTTTAATATCTTATCAATCATTTTATAAGATAAATCTCTTCGAATTATTTTTATTTCAATGCCTACACGTTTTCCTAGCTGTTCAAAAAATATTTCTAAGCGTTTAACAAATTGTTGCCATCTTTCTTTTTCACAATCATCTTTACATGATTCAATAGGTGTATCCACATATATTGCACAATTTAAATTTTTCATGATGGCCTCATTAATAGGCATCAGTATATCAAAGTAAAAATTGATAGCCAGATTATCAATTTTTGCATCACAGCGATCAATACAAGCCCCCCCAACAACAAGACTGTTATTTGGAGAAAAATTACTTGTTTCATCAAAAACTATTAAATTATCCCTAAAACTAGCATCATAATTTAAGTCATTTAATGAAATTATCTGATTTAAATCTTTTTTATACATTTTTTTCACTAGTAAATTGGAAAAATCAATATCTTCAATCACAGGCATGTATTATCTTCCTTTCAATAGTCCTTTTTCAAGCATAATTCTAATAATTGAACGAATACCGCTCTCTTCCTTATATTGAATTTCATTTTTTGATTCATACACCGAACCTTCATTAATATATGATATTATATTGTCGAAGATTTCTTCTTTATATCTTGTACTAATATTAGAAAATGCTTCTCTTACTTTAGTCACACCTTCACTTTCTTCAAGTAACTCATCTGTTGAAAATAAATATCCATACTTAGATAAGGTATTACAATTCCCAGAGATTTGATTATATTTTTCAAGCAATAATGCCTGAGAATAATTTGAAGGCAAAAAATAATGTGGTTTTAAGCCTAATTCTAAACTCTCTAAATAAAATGTCAAACCAGGTGTTGTAAATATCCTACTTGCTTCACATGACGCTGATAGAAACTCTTTATGGGACATTACTTTAAATGTAACATTGTAGTCAAAACGGTTGTTTGATTCAATCCATTTTTTCTGCGTCATGTTACAAGCACAATCAATCTCATATTTATCAATATTAGGTATTTTTGAAAAAAGTTTTAGATAAAATAACATGTACTTTTTGAAAAATACATCATTTTCATATGGAGTAACTATACCAGCGAAATTTAATAGAATTTTATTGTTTTTGAAATCTTTTGTTTTTGTTATTCCTTCCGTATTAATAATAGGATTTATTGTTTGGATATTCTTATACTGCGATAAATTATTGGGATCAATAAAAGCATTTTGAACAAAATAAATATCATATTCGTTAATCCCATCTAGGGGTTTTTCCCACATCCAACTTAGACTATCAACAAATACACTTTTTACATTTAAATTTGTATCTCGTTGAATTTTAGGAATATTCAGATTCATAACATTAATTAAGAGTTCATAATTCTTAATATCTACTATTTTCAAAAAGCTTTCAGACCTAATTTCATCAGTATCACACTCGATGTATTCTAATCTATTACCAAAGTTGGTCTTAAAAAAATTTATAGATTCTCCATTTCCGCAAAATGTAATCTCTTTATATCCCATCTTCAATAGCTCTTTGATAATAGAATATAATTTTGAAGACGGACCAAAACCAAAATTTGTAGTTACTGTCAAAATTCTCATAACAATCACCTAATAAATATATGCTTTTCTATGTACTTTAATATTTTTAACCATTCAAGTTTATCTGGAAACTCATCTTCAGAATCATAATAAATAACATGAACCTGAGTACCTGTTGTGTGTAAACCTTCATACAATGGTGTTTTTGAACCGATTCTTTTGTTAATTCCTAAGACAATAGGAATAGAGTGCGCTGAAGCCCAACCAAGTTCCACAGCACATCCATAACTATTATTTGGAAAAGTAATATATACATTACTTTGTTTCAGTATCGAATAATCTCTAAGGGTACATTCTAAAGAATCTGCAATCTTTTTGCCAAATTCTTCTTCCTCTAGAGCACAAAACACATTATGACCATACGATCTCAAATCAGAAATAATCCCCTTAATTCTGGACTTTGTCGCAGTTTCTAACGGACTTTTCAAGTTCGGATTAATTATTCCTGTGATTGGTGTACCTAAAAAAATATCCATTGTTATTCATTCCTTTCTTTCGTTTCATTCAATGCACAACACTGAGTTAAAAAGTATTGTGCTCTTTGTTTAAAACTATAATATAAAACGTGAAAACATATCACTATTACAAATCGCGACGAGGCGATTAAGTGAGTGCTTCAGCCAATACATTTGAAAAAATCCATCATTATAACTGTAGTTCATCCTATTAGGTACAACCAACTGTGACCATAATACTAAAAAAATCAAAGAGAAAACTAGGAAGCTTGTCTTGTACATCTCAAAATACTGATTTTATAATGAAGATAAGACTAGAATGCTAATTAATAGATTTACAGATAAATATCTGATATCTTGTATTGCTTTACGATTTCTTAAGATTATAATTAGTAAATTTATTATTAGATAAGCGACTTGTTTATAAAAAGAAATAGGCCTTTCTCAAATTTGGTGAAGGAATACTCCTCGTGTTTCAATTACTCAAAATTAGAGTAAATAATAAATATATTACATTTATATTTTTTCAAACTTTCCCTCACAATTATTTATTAAATTGAAGAAACATCTACTAATAGCTATTCCCCCATTCTGAATAATAAATAGCTTAAGATAATAGCTTTGAAGTAAAGTATCCTCGTTAAAACAGATCTCTCCTTCAACTACTTTAGTTCCAATATTTTTAAAACGTATTCTTTTCAACTCTGGTGAGGTATTTGATGACTTTTCTACATATGTTGGTAGCTGTACTCCTAAGTAAACATCTCCTCTATGTTGTGGAGTAATAACAATCTTATATTTTATTCTTAATCTTTCTCTATCATAATTATCACACATAAAATCTACTTCTGGCATGCCTGTCATTGAAGTATTTTTATCACCGCACCTATAACAATAGAAAGAATTAATATTGAATAAATTGTTAGTTTCTGGAATATAGTTGCAACCAACACCCGAACTTCCACAACAACATATTTTTTTGAAAATACTACTTTCATCAATTATAGACCTAAAAATATTATATCGATCAAATTCGAAAAGCTCGTCATTTTGGTTCTGAATCATTATTTCAGCTATCTTTTTAGAAATAGGATTTACTCTATTTATTAAATTTTGTTCAAAATTTAAATATTTTTCTTCTGTCACTCCATAGGTACCTCTGCGTGTCATTTGCATGTAATCTGCTAAAACATTATTAGATAACTTTTTTACCTCATGTTCACTACTTAATAACCCAGACGAAACATATGAAGCAAGTCGCGATAAAATCATTTTGCTACTTTGGGTTAATCGGACAATCCCATTTATATTTTCAAGTGATTGATCTACTTTTCTAGTATTTGGGAGTCCAATATTAACAATTGAAACAAACGGCTGTACATCATTTAATTTATTATGAAGTTTGGTTCCAATATTTGTCAAATTTGAATCTGAAAAAATTTCATATATCTCTGGATTATCAATCGATTGAACAGCAATAGAAGCAACAATATTTCTTGCTATTCCATCGATAGCATCTAATGTTAAGTTGAATCTAGAATCATACAATCTACAATCATTAAACGGAAAATTACTACAAGATAATAAAAATAATGTTTCAACATTTATAGAGCTAATACGTATTGCTTTACTCTCATCCTTAAAAAAAGATTGCCCTTGATGGCCCCAAGAAGGAGCAAATTTTTCTTGTTGAGGAATTAATTTATTAAAACCATGCAAAGTGAAATCAGCTAAATTTAGATGATCTTCTTTTCCATGTCCATGAAAAACTAATTCTGACCAAGATTTTTCTTCCAAAAGATTTTTTATATTTTCATTTTCAAGCCTTTTTATATCAAAAATATCCCATTTGTTTTTTGTTTCACTAAATTCATTTAACTTTTTATGCGAAAAGACTGCTTTTCGTACTTCTTTTTCACTTTTTGAGTAAAACTGCTTTCCTATCATCCAAGACAATGAAGATAGATCTCTTCCTGTCAGTATGTACAGTTCAATATTATTTTTCTTACAATATTCTAATATAGTCAAAATTTTATATTGTGAAAAATCTTTATATAGTCCTATTACTACCAGATTTTCTATGTTTATCATCTCATTTAAAGAGGTCACCCACTTCTTACAAAATAACCTACAGTTTTTATAAAACTCTAAATCAGAAGATAGAGTGATCCCTGCATCGCATTGGTAAATTGGCGTTGTTTTATAGCATTCGGAATATTCATTGTTAATTCGCTTGATATTATGAAGTAAATCTTCTCTTTTGTGGTCAACAAAAATAGGAATTTCTCCTTGAAAATTTAAACCCATAGTATTAAAAGCATTCGAATACTCTTGTACATTATTTGATATTTTAAATAAATTCTGTTTTTTCAATTAAAGCCTCCCAAATTATAAATACCGTATTTTATACTATGTATCTATAAAATCTTAAGTCTTTAGAATATTCTAAAGACTTAAGTGTACACTTAAGCATTTTACCCACCAACAATTATAATAATATCCATCACCAAAACCAAAATCGGCAAAAATTTTGAAATTTTCTTCATACTCGGACTTCCTTTCCGTTTTTATTTATTGTACAATAAATAAAAACGGATTTAATTTTTGTTGGGAAAATGGGAAATTATGAAATCAAAACTTGGCATCACACTTAGAAAAGTTCGTAAAGGAAAACAAATTAGTCTATGCTCTGTAGCAGATGAACACCTTTCAAAATCTCAAATATCTAGATTCGAACGTGGGGAATCAGAGATATCTTGTATTCGACTTATCAATATTTTAGACAAATTACACATTACTTTAGATGAGTTTCTTGTTTTACATAATGAAGATTATACTAATACTGAATTATTCGCTAATTTGGTTCAATATATTCGTAAGCAATATTCATCACAAAACATCAAAAATATAGCTGCTCTACTTTCTGACTCATCACATTACACTTTAAATTCTTTCGATAAAACAATGATAAAATCCATTCTACATACAATGGATTCCAGCATTATTCCATCAAATAAAGAATTACTTCAATTGACAGATTATCTCTTTAAAGTTGAAAAATGGGGTTACTATGAAATCACTTTATTAGGTAACTGTGTACGAACAATAAACTACAACTCCTACTTCCTATTAACAAAGGAAATGTTGAACAATTACATCTACTCTTTGTTGAATAAAACAAATAAGCGAATTGTCACTCAATTGGCCATCAATTGTCTAATTCTTAGCGTAGATAAGGAAGAATTTTCAAACTGTACTTGTCTAATCACCGAAATAAAAGCATTATTAGATAATGAATTAAACTTTTATGAACAGACAGTTTTTCTCTATGCAACTGGTTACTTTGAATTTAAGCGTCATTTAGATAGCGGAATTGAAAAAATGAAACAGGCCATACAAGTCCTTGATATTTTAGGAGAAAACAAGTTAAAATTACACTATACTAGCCATTTCGATAAACTGGTAAACAAAGAATAGATGAAATGATTCTCTACTATTTAACATTTTACAAATCAAGGGTGTCTCCATAAACTCGCAACATCTCTAATGATTTTACCCTGATAGCAATAGACAGTTAAAAAGCCCTGAAATCAGCTAAATTTCAAGGCTTTCTTTATAGGCTATTGTATCAATTTACTTATTCCGATTTCTGTTGCTACTAGTTTAATTGTCATCCTTCAATACCTTCTAAATCTTTTAACTTAACTGAAACAATTTTTGAGACACCTGACTCTTGCATGGTCACTCCATAGATGGAATCAGCCGCTGCCATGGTTCCTTTACGGTGGGTCACAACGATAAACTGGCTGTCCTTGTCAAATCGATTGAGGTAATCCCCAAAACGTTTAACATTGGCTTCATCCAGCGCAGCTTCCACCTCATCCAAGATGACAAATGGAATGGTCTTGACACGAATAATGGAGAAGAGCAAGGCAAGAGCTGATAAGGCTTTTTCCCCACCACTCATGAGATTAAGCGACTGGATTTTCTTACCTGGAGGTTGAACAGAAATCTCCACACCAGCTGTTAAAAGGTCGCCCTCAGTCAATATCAAGTCTGCCTGACCTCCGCCAAACATCTGTTTGAAGGTCACTTTAAAGGACTCACGAATGGCTTCAAAAGTTGATTTAAAGCGTTCTTTAACCTCATCATTCATCTCTGTAATGGTCTCAAGGAGCAGGTTTTTCGCTGACAAAATGTCATCTCGCTGGCTATTGAGGAAAGCCAGACGGCTGTGAACTTCTTCGTACTGTTCAATGGCATCCAAATTGACAGGACCCAGTGAGCGAATAGCCTTCTCCAAATCCTGCACCTCTTGCTCTGACAGATTGAGATTTTCCAATTCATGCGCCTTTTCTAGAGCTTCAGTATAGCTAATCTGATACTGGTCTGTTAATTGACCTTGTAAATAGCGCAAGCGCTCGCTGACCTTTTCTTTCTTGGATTCAGCACGTGTTTGCTTGCGAATCCACTCTTCATTCTGCTGGCGAGCCTGATCCAAATGACTAGCAATATCATCCAGTTGACCTTCAATATCATCCAACTCAAACTGCTTACGAATTAAACCTTGTTGGAGGTTTGTTTTCTGCATTTTGGCTTCTTCTACCTGTTGACTGAGCAATTCTGTATCAACTTTCTCAAGATTGTCAACCTTTTCTTGAAGAAGGCGCTGGATTTCCTCTTGTTCGATATTCAGATTATCCAATTCCTTGCCTAGACGGTCAATATCAGCCACTTCATAACGTTTTTGCCCTTGCAGTTCTGTCTTAAGCAGGCGAGCTTGCGCTAGCTCTTCCTGCAAATTTTGATAGCGTTCTTGGATGGCATTTTTGTTGGACTTAATTTCTTCAATCTCAGCTTCCAGATTTTGCTTGTCACTGGCAATGGTAGCAAGGCGATCTTGGCATTTTTCCTTATCTGCTTGCCAATCTCCGTCAGAAAGACGATCTAATTCCTCTTCTTGGAGTTTCCAAAGAGTTTCCAGTTCTTCAACTTGCTGACTGGTCTGCTGATAGGCGAGGGACAAGCCTTGCTCCTGAATACGAGCCTGCTCTCCCTGATATTTAATAGCTTCTAATGATTCGGTCAATCTAGCCATCTGGTCTTGTAAGATCTTCAAACTCGACTCTTCTGAACGAAGACTTGCTTCCTCTTCAGCAATTTCTTTTTGCAATTGCTCCAGTTCTGGCTTGATAAAAATACTGTTATTCTGGCGATTGGCACCACCCGCATAGGAACCACCTGTTCGCAACTCTGTTCCATCCAATGTCACCATACGAACCTGATAACGAACCTGGCGAGCTGCTTCACGCGAATGCTCTACAGTATCAAAAATAGCCGTCGTAGCTAGCAAGTTCTTGAAAATAGCTTCCAACCTATTATCGAATGTCACCAACTCATCTGCCATGCCCAGAAATCCCGGACTTGCAGCGATAGCATCTTGATTCTGGCTAGAAATCGTACGAGCCTTAATCGTTGTCAAAGGAAGGAAGGTTGCACGACCAGCCCTGTTGCGTTTGAGGAAATCTATAGCCTTAGTCGCCGCGTTCTCATCC
The DNA here is from genome assembly GCF_013276815.1 of Streptococcus sp. 1055. Taxonomy (NCBI): domain Bacteria; kingdom Bacillati; phylum Bacillota; class Bacilli; order Lactobacillales; family Streptococcaceae; genus Streptococcus; species Streptococcus sp. 1055. The sequence goes on from NZ_VMLT01000002.1 coordinate 50,847, forward strand.
TCTACGATGATGTGCTGACTGCTTGCTCCAAGCGCAATCTCTAAGGCAGTTTGATAATGAACATCAAAAGTCAGATGCTCACTAACTGCCCCAATAATCCCACCAAGGCGGTCTTTTTCTTGGAGGACACTCTTAACACCTGCATAAAAGTTACTGTGATTTCTCAGGATATTTTCCAAACTTTGGGCTCTAGCCTGCTTGTTTTTAAGACTGTCCAGACGGTCAAATAGTTGACTTTGCTGAGCTTGATAGGAAGCTTTCTGCTCCTCTTGCTCCTTGGCAATAGCTTGGTAGTCAGCCAATAATTTCTGAACATGCTCCTTGGCAGTTTCAAGCTCCGCCTTTTGCTGACTAGCCTTCTCTTTAGCTGTAGCCAGCTGTTCTTTCAGCTTTTCTAATTGATCTGCTTGTTTTTGAGAAAGCTGACGACTATTTTCCAACTCATTCTCAATACGAGTCAGTTGGTTTGAGACATCCGCTTCTTCTTGTAAAAGAGCTACAAAGCGTTCACGCAAAAGCTCAATCATCTGATCAGGATCATCTGAAAAAGCCAGCAATTCAGCCTCTAGTCGATTGAGTTTTTGATTATTTTGGACTAGATTTTCCTCTAACAGAGCTAAAGAGCTTTCTTTATCAGATTTTTCTTGGCTGAGTAAATTTCTCTTATCCTCCAAAGCAGCCAAACGAGCTTGTGCTTCCTGTTGATTCAGGGCTACTTGCTCAGATTCTAATTTCGATAGGGCTAATTTTCTCTCTAAATCACTAATCAGACTGGTCAAATCCATCAAACTGCCTTGGTCTTTAGCCATTTCAGCCTGTAAATCTTGGCGTTGCTTTTTAAGAGTTTGATTTTCTTCTTCTAATTTTTCACGCTTTTGGTAATAGCTTGTCAAGAGTTCCTGAACCTGTACCAACTCTTCTTCTGTCGACTCTAGTTCAGACTTATTTTCCTTGATTTGAGCAACAAGGACATCCAAGTAAATAGCCTTGCGTTGACCTTCCAAATCTAAAAACTTACGAGCATTTTCTGCTTGCTTCTCAAGAGGCTTGATTTGATTATCCAACTCATAGATAATGTCCTCTAAGCGGTCTAGATTATCCTGAGTTTGTTGCAATTTGCTCTCAGTCTCTTTTCTACGAGTTTTGTATTTCAAAACTCCAGCAGCCTCTTCAAAAATAGCTCTGCGTTCTTCAGGCTTGGAGTTGAAAATTTCCTCAACCTTCCCTTGGGAAATGATAGAGAAGGAATCTCGTCCCAATCCAGTATCCAAGAAAAGATCATGAATATCACGCAGACGGACTTTCTTGCCGTCAATCTTGTATTCGCTATCTCCACTACGATAGATATGACGTTCTACCCTGATTTCTTGGCCTGCATCCTTGATAAATCCGTCATGATTATCCAGAGTCACAACTACAGAAGCATAATTGAGCGGTTTGCGACTTTCGGTCCCAGCAAAGATGACATCCGGCATCTTGCCCCCACGGAGACTCTTGACACTTGACTCCCCCAAGGCCCAACGCAGACTTTCTGTAATATTGGACTTTCCAGATCCATTGGGTCCAACGACTGCCGTCACACCTTGGTCAAAGACGACCTTGGTCTTATCAGCAAAAGACTTGAATCCCTGAATTTCGATTTCCTTTAAATACATGAATCCAGCCCTTTCTCAACGGCATTTTTGGCAGCTTCCTGCTCTGCTAATTTCTTAGAACGACCTTGACCTTGACCAATGCTCTTACCTTCAACAAGAACTTCTACATCAAATACCTTATCGTGGGCAGGACCCGTTTCAGAAATCACCTGATAACGAATAGCCACATCCCCATTGACCTGAAGTAACTCTTGGAGATGGGTTTTGTAGTCTGTAATCATCTCAAACTCACCTGCTTCAACCTTAGGAATCATGACTTGATAGATAAATTCCTTGACCTTGGTCACATCCTTGTCCAAAAGGAGGGCACCAAGAAAGGCTTCAAAGGCATCACCAAGAATGGTGTCACGGTTGCGACCACCAGATTTTTCTTCCCCTTTACCCAGCTTGATAAACTGGTCAAACTGGCAATCACGCGCAAAACCAGCCAAACTCTCCTCGCGAACAATCATGGCACGGAGTTTTGATAGGTCACCTTCAGGCTTTTTAGGATATTTTTTATATAGATATTCTGAAATCAATAACTGTAGAACAGCGTCTCCTAAAAATTCCAAGCGTTCATTGTGTGAAATTTTTAAGAGGCGGTGCTCATTGGCATAACTCGTATGAGTAAAGGCAGTTTCCAGTAAATTTTTGTCTGCAAATTCGATTGCAAAATGATTCTTTAGTACAGTTTGTAATTCTTTCATACCAACCTCTTTCTAACTGATAATAGTCCTTTTTATTATATCAAAAAAAGCCCCCTGAGTCACTCTAAAACGGGACTGGAAAGCATTTGGGCATTCTTTAGATAGAGATTTTCAGTTTTATACTAAGAGCAAACTAGGAAGCTNNTGCTTTGAGGTGGTAGATAAGACTGACGAAGTCAGTTACATATATCTACGACAAGCCAATGCTGATGTGGTTTGAAGAGATTTTCGAAGAGTATTAGGGCTAAATTTGGGGTAATATAAAGAAAAAAGCCCTATTTAAAGGCTTTTTTAGGATATTTACATCCACCCTGAGGGAATCGAACCCCCATCTCAAGAACCGGAATCTTACGTGATATCCATTACACTAAGGGTGGAAACTTGTTTTATTATAACAGAAATTTGCTCTAATAACAAGTTTTTTTTCTAGTGAGATAGGCCGTCTTAGTGGGAAGCATCCCCATTCCAGATAGAGTTTTTCACGATCACATAATCAACGTGTTTAAGGTCAGCAACCTGACGTCCACCTGCGTATGAAATGGCACTTTGCAAATCTTGTTCCATCTCAGTTAGAGTGTCTTGCAAATGACCTTTGGCAGGAAGCAAGATGCGTTTGCCTTCCACGTTTTTGTAGGCTCCTTTTTGATATTGTGAAGCTGAACCATAGTATTCTTTGAACTGTTCACCATCAACTTCAATCGTTTTCCCTGGACTTTCGATGTGTCCAGCAAAGAGGGAACCAATCATGACCATGCTAGCACCGAAACGGATAGACTTGGCAATATCTCCGTGAGTACGAATTCCACCATCTGCGATAATCGGTTTACGTGCAGCCTTAGCACACCAGCGTAGAGCAGCCAACTGCCAACCTCCTGTGCCAAAACCAGTCTTGACCTTGGTGATACAAACCTTACCAGGACCGATTCCGACCTTAGTAGCATCCGCACCAGCATTCTCCAATTCACGCACAGCTTCTGGTGTTCCCACATTTCCAGCAATGACAAAAGTATCTGGTAATTCTTTCTTGATGTGTTGAATCATAGAAATCACGCTATCTGCATGACCATGAGCAATATCAATCGTGATGTATTCTGGAGCATCAGCCTTGAGCTGGCTAACAAAATCATACTCATAGTCTTTAACACCGACAGATATAGAAGCAATGAGACCTTGTTCGTGCATGCGTTTAATAAAAGAAATGCGTCCTGCTTCATCAAAACGGTGCATAATGTAGAAGTAACCACCTTTAGCCAGTTGCTCTGCTACATTTTCATCCAAAATCGTCTGCATATTAGCTGGCACAACAGGTAGTTTAAAGGTGTGATTTCCTAGAGTGACGCTTGTGTCCGCTTCTGCACGGCTTTTAATCACACATTTATTTGGAATCAATTGAATATCTTCGTAATCAAAAATTGGAAATTCATTTAACATATCGATGTCTCGTTTCTTTTGTAATGACCTACCTATGCTCTCGCATCCCTACGCCTTTTCCGCCGTTTCCTTAATTCATTATAAACTAAAGTACAGTTTTTGTCAAATCATTTTATAAATTAAATTATATTGTTCGGGTTTTACTTGTGTTATAAAACAAATGAAAGAGGAGAGATTATTTTCTCCCCACTTCTTTAGTAATATTACTTTTAAATATTTCTTCGGAGTTTTCCATCTTTTCACAAAATTCACGATAGGATGAAGAATTCTGAGGAATTTGAATAGACCATTTCTTCAACAAAGCTCCATAACCTGCTAGCTTCCCTATCTCATTATAAACAAACTTGTCCTCGCTCGGAAAAACCAGACCAGCCTTCTCAGCTTTTAAAATATAAGAATAGGAAATCAGTTGGAACAAGTCCTCACGGTTTATTCCTTTTTCAGTATCTTCAAGATTTTTATATTTAGCGTCTAACACAATTTTTAAATCTCTATTATAGAAATCTGGATAAACTTTTCGTTCTCGACTAGAAAATACTGAAATTCCGTCCGTCTTATCTTTATTTCGTGGATGGATGAAATCTTTTGGCAACAAAGTATGAACATACTCTTCCCAAAGCCAGGCAACATCAAAAAGAATACCATGAATTTTTTGATCTTGATAGCCTAAACCGTGCTTTTCTTGGTTTAGAATCATCAGACAAAGTTCTTGTAACTTTCTGTACTCGTGAAAGTATGCATGACGTATAGGTTTAGATTGATTTCCCCGAGTAATCTTAGCACGATCAGCTAGTTTATAAGAAGGAGTTACCCGCACGATTTCTGCTACATTTTCACGACTAGTTAAGAGACTATCAAGAACCCCTTGCCCAATGCTTTTCTGATGCTTAATGTATTCAATAGTGTGACGGATTAGCTGCATGAGAGGATTATCATAGGTGAACTCTCTTGTTGTGTAGGCAATATTTCCCGTGAAAGGAAGATTTTTCTTGAGATGGTTTCTTACATCCATCACTCCCTTAACATGACTGTCGTTATGAGAAAATCTCTGGTATTCCTTATAAAGACCTTTTCGGAGAGCAGCTTGAAGATACTTGGGAAAAAGATACATCAGAAGTTGATAGAGTCTATCTTCACGCGACAAAGCTACATCTAAACTAGTGAGATTGATATGAAGAACCTTTTGTAAAAGATAATGCAAAAAATGATCATTGCTCTTATCAGAAAAGCGAGAAGATATCGTTAATCTTTCCTGACCATAGCCCAGAAAACCAATTACATTTCCTGTCTTAATTTCCTGATTGACCGTTTCCAAAATCTTTTGTTTCTTATTCAAATCTGGAGAATATTGTAGGTCATTTGGGAAAACAAAGATACTATCCTCTCGAGAAAGGTTGTCCAGTGTTCTATCAAGAAGTGCTTGACTTAGTTTGGGATATTCTGCGACAAAGTCTTCTTTAGCAATTTCATGATGATTATCAGTTATCCTCATCTTTATTTTCATCGCTTTCTTCGTCATCTGTATGTTTCTGAATAGTTTGCTCATTTTCTTTTAAATCAAACGCTTTTTTCAATATTTTTAGTTTTTCAACTTCCTCATAGGAACCACGTAGATAATCTTCCAAAAGCGGTTTAAGGTAATCAGACCAAAGTAATTCATAGTCAAAATCTACATCCTTCAACTTAAGGAAATAACTTGGCCCGATATGATAATGACTGTTTAATTCCTGAACATTTTCAATTGCAGCATTCAAGTTTCTTAGTCGAGTCTTAGCTTCTTCAGCACGCTCACCTAGTTCTTTATCTAGAATATAAAGTTGACTTTCAGCCGTAACTTCAACAAATCGGAAACGACGACGCATAGCAAAATCAAAGGTGTCCACCGAGCGGTCAATATCATTCATTGTTCCAATTATATAGACATTCTCTGGAATATAGAACTTGTCATCAGTCTTGTGTAAGTTAGCATACTGAGTAGAAACACTTCCCTTTTCACCACGATAGCCAGGGTCAATAGAAAAAAAGAGTTCTCCAAAAATCTTAGAAATCTCACCACGGTTGATTTCATCAATGATAAAGACGAATTTTTTGTCTGTATCAATTGTTGGAAACACATAATCACATAAGCCATAACTTTCTTTCATGTGATCTAAAACGATTTTTTGATAAGTTTCGTACTTTAACTTAGTCTCCTCACCCTTGTACAAAAGATACACTTTTTCTTTGGTAGCAACAGGAGAATCAAACTTCACATTCCCTTGACTATTTAAACTGGCTGGAACCGAACTACGAGGGAAGAAATATTGTCCTTGCTTTTCATTGATAGCATTCGTTAGCTTAGCCCACGTTTCTTCAAAATTATCTTGACCTCCAGTCTTCTGAGCTTCTTTTGCCTTCTGGCAAAACTCTTTAAAAATACCATCTTGTAATTTAAACTCAATAGCTCCATCCCCATTTGATACTGGTCTCAAACCCTCTACAAAATCCGTATAATCATAAGATGGATGAAACTGTACAAAGCCGATTTGCTCCTCATGACCTTCCGTTAACTCTTTAGCAATTTCTTGAGCAAGATAAGTTTTTCCTGTACCAGGTGCACCACGGAGAATGAGGTTTTTGGATTGCAATAAAATATTTTTATATTTGTTAATATTTTCTAACATGTTTACATCTTTCTTCTCTTTTTTCACATAGAAACTAGTAAAATTGTCGTAAAACTCTTTTAAAATATCATTAGGTTCCGCGGTTGATTCCAATTCTAAATCTTTGACAAGGTATTTATAACCTAAATCTTCATCTTGATTATTACTGTACCATTTTACTATTTTAAATTCTGTGAGTTTAAATCTCTGAAAACCACATCTTATATTTATCCATGAGTTATCCATGTCACTCAATCGATAACCAAAATAAGGTGATTTAATATATCCATTACCACTCCTTGGACCAAAATGACCTGTGTTAAGCATTTCAACTTTGTATGGAATACCTTCGATGGTTAGAGCAGGATAAATATGTTCAGCTCCATCTAATTTTTGAGAACGTTTCATTTCTATATCTTTCGAATTATAGATATTTGATTGATTCACAAATTTAGACAAAAATTCTCTGAAGACTTTATAACACTCTGAGTTAGTTCCAGTTTTTACAAACTCATAAGATTTATTTATAAAAGGTAAAATCTCGTCTAATGAATTTTCCTCCTTAATAAAATACTCAGCATCAAGTGTCCAACCAAATGAATCAGGCTTCTTATCAAATATCAAAAAATCTGAATCACGAAGACTTTTGGAGAGAATGGCAATCTTTATTCCTTTATTCCGAAAATTAATCTCTATAAAGTTTTGTAACTTCCCTTTCATATTTTTAACCTGAAAAGAAATATAACTTTTTGTTTGATTTTCAATTGCATCTGGGAATTCTTTTTTTATTCTATCAATAAAAGTTGATTCAGATATCATAATGCTTTACCTCGCTTATTAAATGATTATTAAAGGTTCTAAATATTATTTGTTAGTTTAAATATTTTTAATAACTATCTTAACACACATTTCACATATAGAATATCACATCTATATAAAAAAGAAAAGAAATTATAAATAAAAAGTCCAGTGTCAGGAGCTTCAATGTCTCATAACACTAGACTTCTTTTAAATATTAATAATACTCGCCCTGACGGTAGTCCCATGAGTTAAAGGTATCTGACAGGTGCATCATAATCTTATCAATGTCAAGCCCTTTACGGATTACAACTGGAGCTGGTGAAGTTGATCGTGCTCCCCCTTGTTCTGGGATGAGTTTGCCATCTTTATCGACCATAGACACCATCACGCCTTGCTCGTAGCGAGTTTCAATCGTTTTGTCAGGCTGGATAGATGCCACATAGTCGTCTGCCTCGATAACAAGGTCAACTGCCCCTTCGATGCGTTCTCCGATCCCTTCTACCTTACCACGGTTTCCTTTTCCAGATGGGTTAGCTGATGAGGCATAAACCATCTTGCCTTCTTCCCAAAGTTTGGCAGCCAATTGTTCACCAGCTTTCCCAAACTTGATAACAAAACAGCTAGTACCACGCACGTCAGTCATCAGTTCTTCACGGCCATCCCCATATGCTTTTAGTTTTTCAAAGGCTTCTGGTTTCCAAGGAAGGATACAACCAAGAAGAATATCTTCGTCCCAATGTTTTTGGTAAAAGGCTTCAATTTCTGGATTGAGTTGTGCTAAAGCACGAAGCTCATCCATGCTACCGCAGAGAACAACACCTGGTTTGTTACGGTTACGTTCTTTAGCTTCAAACTTACGTTCAAGACCTGCCTTGTCACTAGTCATGATGATGTAACCAACTTTAGTAGGGCAAACGATACATCCCCCCTCACCTTTTAAAATTTCATATCCTTCTTGTGAAAGTGTTCCCTTCCATTGAATGTGTTTTGTCATAGTTCTATTTCCTTTTCTATTTTTCTTCTAATCCTGCCAGTAGGCTGGTCGTTGTTTTTCATAAGCAGAAATCAAGTCTTCATACTGCAAGGTAATTCCAATATCATCCAAACCATTTAAGAGCTTGTGTTTCCATTCGCTATCGATTTCGAAAGTGAATTCTCCAACTGGGGAGATGATTTTCTGTTGTTCCAAGTCCACAGTTACCTGGTCAGTCGGTTTGAGCTGAGCTAGTTTCTCTCTAATCTCTCTGGGCTGAACAATTGGTAACATGCCATTATTGAGTTCATTATTGTAATGAATGTCCCCAAAAGACCCTGCAATCACGACCTTAAAACCATAGTCCGCTAGAGCCCAAGCTGCATGTTCCCTCGAAGAACCTGCCCCAAAGTTATCCCCTGATATGAGGATACTAGCTTTCCGATATTCAGGTCTATTAAAGACAAAGTCGGGGTCCTCAGTATAGAGATCATCCAGATAACGCCAAGCATACATGAGGTACTTACCAAAGCCTTTTTTATCAATTAACTTAAGAAACTGCTTGGGTAGGATTTGGTCGGTGTCGATGTTATCATTCATGAGAGGAACGGTCGTTCCCGTATAAACTATAAATTTCTCCATATCCTCTCCTTACTGGGCTTCTGGCATTTGCCGAACATCTACGAAACGCCCTGCAATAGCTGCCGCAGCTGCCATAGCTGGACTACAGAGATGGGTCTTAGCCCCAAATCCCTGTCTGTCTTCAAAGTTGCGGTTGCTTGTTGAGGCGCAGTGAACGCCATCTGGAACCTTGTCAGGATTCATCCCCAGACACATGGAGCAACCAGGGTCTCTCCACTCAAATCCAGCATCTAGAAATACCTTGTCCAAGCCCAACTTCTCAGCAGCTCGTTTGACAGGACGAGAACCTGGGACTACGATAGCCGTTAAGTTGGGAGCAATTTTCTTTCCTTTGACAAATCGCGCAGCCAGTTGCAAGTCGCTGAGACGAGCATTGGTACAAGAACCGATAAAGATATAGCCTAGTTCAATATCTGCTGGCTTTTGACCAGGCTCCAAATCCATGTAATTGTAGGCACGCTCATCATTCATATCCTTAATTTCTGGGAAGCTACTGTCAAAGTCAACGCCCATAGCAGGATTGGTTCCCCAGGTCACCATGGGAGCCAAGTCTGAGACATCCATCTGGATAACCTTATCGTAAACAGCATCCTCATCACTGACAATTGTTTTCCAATCAGCCACAGCCTCTTCAAAGTCCTCTGGAACACACTCCCGTCCCTTGAGATAATCATAGGTGGTTTGATCCGGATTCATAATCCCCATCTTGGATCCAAACTCGATGGACATATTGCAGATGGTCATGCGCTCTTCCATGCTCAGTGCATCAATTGCTTGTCCACGATATTCCACCACGTAGCCAACGCCGCAAGCAACACCGTACTTGGCAATCAAGGCTAAAATGTAATCCTTGGAATAAACTCCTTTTTGAGGAACACCTGTAAATTCCACCAGCATTTTCTTGGGTTTGACCTGCCAGAGGGTCTGTGTCGCAAAGACATGTTCGACCTCACTGGTCCCAATCCCAAAGGCGATAGCTCCGAAAGCCCCGTGGGTTGCTGTGTGGCTATCTCCACAGACGATGAATTTCCCTGGTTGGGTTCGTCCTGTTTCTGGACCAACCATGTGAACAATTCCTTGTTTTTCAGAACCATGGGCCGCATGTTCAATCCCAAACTCCTCAACATTTTCAGCCAGCTTATCAATTTGAGCCTTAGAAATCACATCTCGAATATCGTAGATATTGACCGTCGGGACATTGTGGTCAAATGTTCCAAATGTCAAGTCTGGTCGTCTCAATCTGCGCCCTGCATCTCGCAAACCTTGAAAAGCCTGAGGGCTGGTCACTTCATGAATATAGTGCTGATCCACATACATGAGTTGGGGCTGCCCCTCTTCTCCTGTGATGACATGACGGTCCCATAATTTATCAAAAATCGATTTTCCTGCCATCTATTACCTCCAAATAACATATAAGGCTACTAGTGTAGTCACCATCCCAAGAAACCAAACTGTTTTAAAGTACCATTTTCGAGTCTTGTGGTGAAAAGTGATTCCTGCTAACCAGGCACCAAAACCACCACAAGTAAAGGCTAAAATGAGTAAGATTTTCTCTGGGATGCGCCAAGCTCTTCTCCTTGCCTTAGATTTGTCAATACCATAAATCAAGAAAACCATGACATTCCAAATTAAAAGGACTAGAGTAATTTTTTCGTCTAACTTCATAACCTTGCAATAATAGCTTCTGTCATTTCCCTGGTAGAAGCCTGTCCCCCTATATCTCTTGTTAAAACACCAGCCGCCAAACTTGCTTCAACAGCACGCTCAATACGCTCTGCATCCTCATAACGACCAAAACTATCTCTCAACATCATGGCCACTGATAAAATCATGGAGATAGGATTTGCAATGCCTTGACCTGCAATATCAGGTGCTGAACCGTGGATAGGCTCATAAAGGCTTGGTCCATTTTCAGAATGACTGGCTGATGGCATGACCCCAAGTGTGCCTGATAGAACGCTTGATTCATCAGAGAGAATATCTCCAAAAAGATTCTCCGTCACAATAACATCAAACTTGGCAGGATTGGTAATTATAAGCATAGCAGCTGAGTCTACCAACTGGTGTTCCAAGGTTACATCTGGGAAATCCTGCGCGACTTCCTCAGCTACTTTCCGCCAGAGTTTTGAGGTCGCTAGAACATTTTGCTTATCGATACTAGTAACGATTTTTCTGCGGTTTCTTGCGATTTCAAAGGCCTTGCGAATAATTCGCTCCACTTCCTCATAGCTGTAGTCGTTGATATCACGCGCTTTGCGCTCTTCAAGGATATGATCTCCAAAGTAAATCCCGCCTGTCAACTCCCGTACCACGACAAAGTCTACACCAGCAATTCGTTCCGGTTTGAGTGGTGACAAATGCTTAAGACTGTCAAAGATTTTTACAGGGCGAATATTAGCATAGAGATTGAGTTCCTTACGGAGAACCAGCAAGCCTTGTTCAGGGCGAACCGCTGCCCCATCATACTGGGGACTACCGATAGCCGCTAAGAGAATGGCATCTGCTTCACGACATGCCTTGAGGGTTTCATCAGGTAAGGGATGCCCTGCTGCATCAATACCTGCACCTCCGAAGGGTCGTCTGTCAACCTCATAGTCAAAACCTGTTTTTTCAGCTAGAGCCTCCAGAACTTCTAAACCAGCCTCCATGATTTCTGGGCCAATTCCGTCCCCTGCTAGAGCTACTATTTTCTTTGTCATAGCCTTCTCCTTTACACACTAGGCATATCACGATAGGAAACACAACGTCCCATCTCACCAGCATTCTCTTTTTGAACAAAGGTATTGGCATTGATGTAGGCAATAGCTGAAGCCTTCAACACATCGAAATCAAGACCTGCTGCATTAAAGATGGTTTCTGTATCTCTATTTTCAACAGTGACCAAAACCCGAGCCTGGGCATCGATTCCATCCGTTACAGCGTCAATAGTGTAGGACACCAAGCGAACAGATTGATTGAAGAATTTGTCGATAGCATTAAATATAGCCTCAACAGAACCTTGCCCTGTCGCATTAAATTCGACTTTTTCACCATCCATATTGGCTAAGCTAACGAGCGCTTCAATGTCATTATCTGCATGGGTTTGCAGTTGTAAATCATCAAAGTGGAAGCCTTCTGGGTTTTCAACCATGGTTCCAGCTACCAGAGCACGAATATCTGCATCTGTGATTTCTTGCTTCTTGTCTGCCAGTGCCTTAAACTTAGCAAAGAGTGGTTTGATGTCCTCTTCTGTAAAGTCTAGGGCCAATTCTCTTAGTTTTTCAATAAAGGCATGGCGACCAGACAATTTTCCAAGCGGAAGGCTATTGCTCTTAACACCAACCAATTCAGGGGTGATAATCTCATAAGTAAGAGGATTTTTAAGAACTCCGTCTTGGTGAATACCAGATTCGTGAGAAAAGGCATTACCACCAACGACGGCCTTGTTTTTAGGAACTGGGATACCTGAGAAGCGAGAAACCATTTCTGACGTATTGATGGTCTCATTTAGGACAATACTGGTTTCTGCTTGGTAGTAATCTTGGCGAATATTGAGGGCTACTGCTATTTCTTCCAAAGCAGCATTTCCAGCTCTCTCACCAATACCATTGATGGTTCCTTCAACACGTTCTGCCCCATTCTTGACGGCAGCAAGGCTATTTGCCACTGCCATTCCAAGGTCATCGTGGCAGTGAGGCGAATAGATAATCTGACGATCCGTCTTGACATTCTCAATCAAGTATTTGAAGATAGCACCGTACTCCTCTGGCGTGGTAAATCCAACCGTATCAGGGATATTGATATAAGACGCCCCTGCATCAACCGCTGTTTGAACAACTTGTAAGAGGAAATCCAACTCTGTTCTAGTCGCATCCTCAGGAGAGAATTCGACCACTTCAAACTTAGAACGGGCATAAGAAACATGCTCCTTAATAGCTTCCAAAATCTCTTCCTTGCTCTTATTGAGCTTATACTTACGATGAATGGGACTGGTAGCGATAAAGACGTGAACTTGTGGATACTTGGCGTCCTTTAGGGCCTCGTAACAAGCATCAATATCAGACTTGACAGAGCGGGCCAGACCAGTTACCGCCGTTTTCTTCAAGGCCTTAGCAATCTCCTGCACTGCTGTGAATGAATCAGGACTCGCCGCCGGAAAACCAGCTTCAATGGCTGAAATACCCCATTTCTCAAGCTGCCTTGCTATGGCAATTTTTTCTTTGATTGAAAAGTTAACACCGGGTGTCTGCTCTCCATCCCGAAGGCTGGTATCTAGAAATTCAACTGTTCGCATAAGATTTCCCCTTTTCCAAATGTGATTTTAAAAAAAACATCTCGCTCAGAAACCCAAGCGAGATGTTGATTTACTCCCGCTTGGTAAGCCAAACAGGACTAATGCTTTTTGCACTAGCCCGAGTACCTCAACAACAAAGCGAATTGATTAAACTTAGCTGTTTTCATGTTTGACTTTCTCCTTCGTTTGATATCTTGTTAAGTATTTTAGCATAGGCAAAAGCACTTGTCAAGAAAAAATCAAATATTTTCTGAAAATTTCTTCAGTAGAGAATATTTAGCTAATTGAAAGTTCTTGAAAATCCTTGAAATGTTTCATTTTTTAGAGGTTAAGTTCCAACTTTTTTCTATCAATTCCAGTACCATTTCATCTGACAACGTATCATCAAGCGCCACACTAATCCAGTAGCGTTTGTTCATATGAAAAGCTGGATAAATGCCCTTTTGTGAAAGCAGGTCCACTACTTGATCATGTTTGAGATTGACTGCTTCCACTTGTCCTTCTCTGCCCTTTTCCAGCTTATCCCAAGAGATTTTCATCAAGACGGCATACCACTTTTGATTTCCTTCATGTCTTAATACTGCCGTATCAGGCGATTTCTCCCACAGATACTCCAACTGGTTTCCATACTTTTCCTGAACCTGAACCATGATACGCTTAGTCTGAGGAAAGATAAAATCTTGCACATCAAAACAAGCCTTCCGAATCTGGTAAAGAATCTCCAAACAAGCCTCACGGACACTTCCTACAAAACTCCCACGCATACTTTCCATATGAACTTGAGGATAGAGGTCACCGGTTTCCTGGTCAAAGACCTGAAAGTTCACATTATCAGCAGTAATGGACACAGTCATGACAAAGTCACCCTGCAAAATCTGGCAACTATAGGTCCAGACTCCACTATTTTCTACAAAACCATAAGCATGAGCCTTTTCTTTATTAAATTGATAGGATTTAAAAATTTCAAACATAAGTGAAAACTGCTATCAAAAGCTAGCAGTTCCTTTCTATTTTTTAAAAGACAACCTTGGTTCCATGCAATTGTGTTATCCCCAGCTGGTCAATAAAGGTTTGACGGTTGTCAAGGTCAATCCCTCCACCTGGTAGAATTTCAATTTTACCTTTAGCATGTTCCAAAATTTTGTGATAATGAGCAAAACGTTTGTCTAGAGAGTCGCCAGATACACCAGCACGAGTTAGGATACGAGTGACTCCAGCTTGACTAAGCCAGTCAATAGCTTCTAACTGGTCTTCTTCGCTCAATTCATCAAAGGCCATATGAAAGACAATTTCCATTCCTTTTGAAGCCTCAATTAGCTTCTCCAGATTAGGCTTATCCAACTTTTTATCAGCAGTTAAGGTACCAAATACAACCCCTTGACTTCCAGCCTGAGCAGTCAAGAGAATGTCTTCTAGCATAATAGCAATTTCCATATCATTATAGACAAAGTCGCCACCACGTGGACGAATCATGGTCATGATGGTTGTATTGTAGTTAGCTGCCAGTTCAACTGCTGCCTTAGTCACTCCATAGCTGGGTGTTGTCCCACCAACTGCAAGATTATCACAGAGTTCGATTCGACGAGCTCCAGCCTCCATCGCTTTTTCAAGCAAGGTCACATTTTCAGCACAAAATTCGTAAATCATTTGATTCTCCTTGAATATTACTTTGAATTTATTATATCATATTGTTGTGAATATGTTTTTATTTTTATCAAGGCAAATAACTACTATTTTAACTATTCTTTGTCTGGAATAACCTTAAAGAGATAATAGGTGATAAAGATGGTCAAGGCTCCCAGACCGATTTTGACAGGTAAAAGAGGTGCAAAATAAATGGAAATTCCCATCAAGATGTAGATAGAGACAATAATCTCTTTTTTACGTTCACGCGCAATAGACTTAGTCTCGCGAAAATCAGCAACATATGCTTGATAGAGCTTGGTATGATACAACCAATCTTCGAAGCGCTTGGAACTTCTGGAGAAACAAGCAATAGACAACAAAAGAAAAGGCGTTGTAGGCAACAAGGGTAAAACAACCCCAACAATTGCCAAGGCCAGTGATAAAAAACCAATTATCAGATAGATAAGACGCATAACTACTCCTAATTAAAATAATCCTCTTCTAGTTTCGCATAAAATGATGAATTTTGTCAAGTTCCAACCAAAAAGAGCCTGAAATTCACTTTCAGGACTCTCTTCTTATTTAATCTTTTCTTCTTCGTAATCACCATTGCTGCAAACAACCTGCTTGCCACCACCACGGACTTTTTTCTCCATGAGGAAGTTGCCACATTTTGGACAGTCACGACCAACAGGCTTGTCCCAAGAAGTAAATTCACAGTCTGGATAGCGATTGCAACCATAGAAAAGGCGATTGCGTTTGGTTTTACGCTCAATAATTTGTCCCTGATGACAACTTGGACACTCAACACCAATCTCTTTCACGATTGCTTGGGTATGACGGCAATCTGGAAAATTGCTACAAGCGTAGAACTTACCAAAACGACCAAGTTTAATGACCATTGGACTACCACACACTTCACAGTCAAATCCAGCTGGTTCATCCTTGATCTGGATTTTCTCCATTTCTTCTTCAGCCTTGGAGACCTCTTTAGAGAATGGTTTGTAAAAGGCATCAATGACCCGTCGCCACTGCTCTTTTCCAACTTCGACATCATCCAGTTTACCTTCCATTTCAGCTGTGAAGGTCACGTTTACGATATCTGGGAAATATTCAACGATGAGCTTATTGACAATTTCTCCCAACTCTGTCGGTTCAAAACGTTTGGCTGCCAGGCGAACATAATAACGTTTCTGAATGGTTTCAATGGTTGGCGCGTAGGTTGATGGACGTCCAACCCCATTTTCCTCTAAGGTTTTAATCAGTGTTGCTTCAGAATAACGGGCAGGCGGTTGGGTGAAATGTTGCTCTGGTTTGCTATTGACCTGTTTGACCACATCTCCAACAGCCATATCTGGTAGCATTTTATTCTTGTCAGAATCATTATAAATGGCAAGATAACCATCAAACTTAACCTGACTACCATTGGCAGCAAATTGAACTCCATTTTGAGACAATTTAACAGCCATGGTATCAAAAACGGCCGCTGTCATCTGGCTAGCCACAAAACGATTCCAGATAAGGGTATATAGCTTGAGCTGATCCTTGTCCAGATACTTAGCGATGCTTTCTGGTGTATTAAAGACACTCGACGGACGAATAGCCTCATGGGCATCCTGAGCACCTGATGCGTTTTTGACCTTGCTACCGTGCTTAGAATACTTGCTATCAAAACGATCCGTAATGAAGCTTGCCGCCTCATTTTGCGCTACAGGACTGATACGAGTCGAATCGGTACGCATATAGGTAATCAAACCTTGAACACCAGAACCGATATTAATTCCTTCATAGAGCTGTTGGGCAACCATCATGGTTTTTCGAGTACGGAAATTGATTTTATTGGCAGCATCCATCTGCATAGATGAAGTGGTATAGGGTAAAGGAGCATTGCGCTTACGCTCTTTCTTATCCACCTGATCTACTGAAAAGTCTTTACTCGTCAGACGAGACAAGACTTCCTTGACTTCGTTATTGCTGGTCAGTTTCATCTTTTTACCATCTACTCCATAGAAGGAAGCATGAAATTGTTTGGTTCCCTTTTTAAAGACAGCATCAACTGTCCAGTATTCTTCTGGCTGGAAGGCATTGATTTCATTTTCACGGTCAATGATGAGTTTAAGGGCAATGGACTGAACGCGACCTGCTGACAAGCCCTTCTTGACCTTCTTCCACAAAATAGGCGAAATCGAATACCCGACCAAGCGATCCAAGATCCGACGAGCTTGTTGGGCATCGACCAAGTCCATATCGATCTTACGAGGTTCTTTAAAAGCATTTTTGACTGCATCCTTGGTGATTTCATTGAAGACCACACGGTTGGCATCATTTTCATCCAAGTTGAGAATATGGGCCAAATGCCAAGAAATCGCTTCTCCTTCACGGTCCGGGTCACTCGCCAGAAAAACTTTATTAGCTTTTTTAGCTTCTTTTTTCAAGTCATTGATAAGAGGGCCTTTTCCTCGGATATTGATATATTGCGGTTCATAATTATTTTCAATATCGACGGACATACTGGATTTCTTCAAATCACGGATATGCCCGACACTGGCTAAAACCTTGTAGTTTCTGCCGAGATATTTTTCAATCGTCTTGGCCTTAGCAGGCGACTCCACGATGACTAGATTTTTTTTAACTGTTGATTTTTTCTTTTTTGTTGCCGTAGCCACAGTATCACACCTTTTCAAAGTAATAAACTTTATAAAGTGTAAACCATTTTTTGAACCCTGTCAAGACTTAGCTACTATAATAGAAGAAAAGTTTATACTTAAGACTTCAGTCTTCCTTTGATATACATAGAAGACTCACGAGAAAAACCAGCTATTCTCAAGAAATTATTGTTCCTCAGACTCTGTATCAAATTTATTGGCTTTTTCCTTTTCTTTTGCTTCCTTATCCTTGATATACTGGAAGAAATACTCCACCAGTTCTTCCTTACTAAGTTGTTCTGAATCAGACAATTGGGAAACTTGAACAGAAACATCACTTAAACCATAGTCACCTCTCTTACTGGAAATCATATCGAGTTCTTCTTCTGTCAAATAATTTCCTGAAATGGTTAGCTTTAGGGTATGAGTCTTTTTAGAATAGATTTTTTTCAAAATATTATGCCCCTGAAATTGCTCTGATATAAATTTCTTAAGGGACTCTTTTTTCAACGTTTCTCTCACTAAAGTCGTTGCAGAGATAAAACTCGGAATCATCAGCAAAACAGCAACTAGAAGCAAAATCCTGCGCATTTTAGAGTCTTCTTCATTATCTTTAAAATAATGTTTCTTAACCATCATCAACCTAACACCTATATAAGTCGCAATGACAATAAAGCTACAATTGATGAGGAATAGGTAAGAGGAGCCTATGATAAATTTTAGATTAGCAGAAGCAATAGCATAACCTACTGTACAAAGAGGAGGCATCAAGGCGGTTGCAATAGCAACACCAGGAACAATATTATTGGTCTCTTTTTTCCTAGCACCAATAATACCTGCTATCCCTCCTACAAAAGCAATGAGAACATCCCAAATAGTCGGAGAGGTTCTAGCAACAATCTCCGAACTAGCATACGAAATGGGAGAAAGATAAAAATAAAGTGTTGAAGCTATTAGACTGGCAAGAATTTGAATAGCTAATATTTTAAAAGATTTTCTTAACAATTTAAAATCAAATATAGCTAGAGAGAGCCCCACTCCCAGAATAGGTGTCATCAAAGGAGAGATTAACATGGCTCCAATAATCACGGGAGTCGAATCCATATTTAATCCGATAGAGGCGATAAGCATGGCACATAGTAAAATCGCTAAATCACTTCTGGAAAGTTCTAATTCTTCATATATTTTATTTCTAAATTCTATCAACGAATACAGTTTATTATTTGTCACAAATATCTTCCTTTCCCAGCTAACTAGTCGCTAATACTCTTCGAAAATCTCTTCAAGCCACGTCAGCTTCACCTTGCCGTATAGATGTTACTGACTTCGTCAG